>CAXUMV010000240.1:0-1260 GCA_964252065.1 uncultured Lichenihabitans sp. | reverse complement strand
CGCTCGGACGGGTCGGGCACCACCTTCAACTTCACCGACTACTTGTCGAAGGTCTCCCCCGACTGGAAGGGCAAGGTCGGCTCGAACACCGCCGTCGAATGGCCGGTCGGCCTCGGGGCCAAGGGCAACGAGGGCGTCGCCACCAACGTCGCCAACACCAAGGGCTCGCTCGGCTATGTCGAGTACGCCTATGCCAAGCAGAACAAGCTGACCTTCACCAAGATGGTCAACAAGGACGGCAAGACCGTCGCCCCCACCGTGCCGGCCTTCCAGGCGGCAGCCGCCAACGCCGACTGGGCCAACGCCCCGGGGTTCTACCAAATCCTCGACGACCAGCCCGGAGCCGAGTCCTGGCCGCTGACCGCCGCCACCTTCATCCTGATGCACAAGCAGCCCAAGGACGAGGCGGCCTCGCGCGAAGCGCTCAAGTTCTTCACCTGGGCGTTCGAGAAGGGCGGCACCGAGGCCGAGGCGCTCGACTACATCACCATGCCGCCGGCCGTGGTGACGCTGATCAAGAAGGCCATCGCCACCGACATCAAGGGCGGCGACGGCAAGCCGCTGCTGACCGAGTAAGGCTATCCCCGCGGGACGCCATCGCGGTGCCGCTGGTTCGTGAGGACCGCGGCACCGCAACCGACGACGATCATTCCTTGTGAGGCGTGCGTGGCCGACATCGCAGTAACCCAGAGCAAGCGGGCAGCCCGCAGCCGCACCGCGCCCGAGACTACCCGGTCGCGCCTGCGGACCTTCGATGTCGTGTTCGGCAACCTGACCCGGGCGGCCGCCATCCTGGTGCTGATCCTGCTCGGGGCGGTCCTCGTCTCCCTCGTCTCGGGATCGTGGCTCGCCTTCTCGACCTTCGGGCCGGCGTTCCTGTGGACCTCGGCCTGGAACCCCGTTACCGACCAGTACGGGGCGGCGGCCGCCATCGTCGGCACGCTCGTCACCTCCATCATCGCCATGGCGATCGCGATCCCGGTCGGCCTCGGCATCGCGATCTTCCTGACCGAGCTCTGCCCTTACGCCCTGCGCCGCCCGGTCGGCATCGCCATCGAGCTCCTGGCCGGCATCCCGAGCATTATCTACGGCATCTGGGGCCTGTTCGTCTTCGCTCCCTTCGTGCAGACCACCATCGAGCCGGCGCTGATCGGGCTGTTCGGCCCGGTGCCGGGCCTCTCGAGCGTCTTCGCCGGCCCGCCCTACGGCATCGGGGTCCTGACCGCCGGCATCATCCTCGGCATCATGGTGCTGCCGTTC
>CAXUMV010000239.1:0-5823 GCA_964252065.1 uncultured Lichenihabitans sp. | reverse complement strand
CCTACGACGACCAGGTCTATGTCGACGACCGGACCATCGACAGCCACATCAAGCGCCTGCGCAAGAAGTTCAAGGTCGTCGACGACGACTTCGAGATGATCGAGACGCTGTACGGGGTCGGATACCGGTTCAAGGAAGGCTGACGGCCCCCATGCGCCTGAGCTTCGGCTTGCCGCAAGGGCTGGGGCGCCATCGCAGGGAGGCCCGGGACCGGCTGCCGCCGCTCGTGCGGGACCGGCGGTCCAAGAAGCGGCGGAGCGCCAAGGTCCGTCTGGCCCGGCTCCTCCGCAGCATCTCGACGCGGCTATCGTCGTCGCTGACGCGGCGCATCGTGGTCCTGAACCTCGGCGGCCTCGTCGTCCTTCTGGTCCTCTTCCTCTATCTCAACCAGTTCCGCGAGGGGCTGATCGACGCCCGCGTGCAGAGCCTGCAGACGCAGGGCGAGATCATCGCGGCCGCCATCGCGGCCTCGGCGACGGTCGAGACCGATGCCATCACGGTCGATCCCGAGAAGCTCCTGCAGCTGACCCCCGGCCAGAGCGCGGGGGGCGAGGACGATGCCTCCGCGCTCGAGTTCTCGATCAATCCCGACCGCGTCGGCCCCGTGCTGCGGCGGCTGGTGTCGCCGACCCGCACGCGCGCCCGCATCTACGACCGGGACGGGGAGCTGCTGCTCGATTCCCGCGCCCTTTCGCTGCACGGCAACATCCTGCGCTCCGAGCTGCCGCCGGCCGGCGAGACCGCCAGCCGCTCGCTGCTCGAGCAGGGTGCCGTGGCGGTGCGGCGCGTCTTCGCCCGCCCCGAGCAGCCCGCCCTCGACGACAATGCGGCACGCCACGCCACCAACGTGCCCGAGGTCCAGGAGGCGCTGGCCGGCGGCACCAAGGACGTGGTGCGCGTCAACCGCAAGGGAGAGACGATCGTCTCGGTCGCGGTGCCGATCGAGCGGTTCCGGACGGTGCGTGGGGCCTTGCTCCTGTCGACCCAGGGCGGGGACATCGACTCGATCATCACGTCCGAGCGATGGGCGATCTTCCGCGTGTTCCTCCTGGCGGCCTCCGTCACCCTGGCGCTCTCGCTGTTCCTCGCCAACACCATCGCGGGGCCGATGCGGCGGCTGGCGGAGGCCGCCGAGCGCGTGCGGCGCGGCGTGCGGTCCCGGGCGGAAATCCCCGATTTCACCAGCCGCTCGGATGAGATCGGCCACCTGTCGGGGGCGCTGCGCGACATGACCGTGTCGCTCTACACCCGCATGGAGGCGATCGAGCGCTTCGCGGCGGATGTCGCCCACGAACTCAAGAACCCGCTGACCTCGCTGCGGAGCGCGGTCGAGACGCTGCCCCGCATCCGCAACGAGGCCTCGCGCGACCGGCTCTTCGCCGTGATCCAGCACGACATCCGGCGGCTCGACCGCCTGATCAGCGACATCTCCGACGCTTCGCGCCTCGATGCGGAGCTGGCCCGGGGCGCGACGCAGCCGGTTGATCTGCCGGCCCTCCTGTCCGCCGTCGTCGCCATCGCCAACGGCGTGACGCGCGACGACGCGGTGGTCGTGCGGCTCGACGTCGCCCCCGCGGCGGAGGGCGGCGACCAGGCCTTCGTCATCGACGGCCACGACTCGCGGCTGGGACAGGTCTTCAACAACCTGATCGACAACGCCCGCTCCTTCTCGCCGCATGGCGGCGTGGTGCGGGTCGCCCTGTCGCGCCGTGCCGCCGACGACGAGGACGGGGCCATGGGGGTCGCCGCGACGGTCGACGACGACGGGCCGGGCATCCCGGCCGATGCCTTCGAGCGCATCTTCGAGCGGTTCTACACGGACCGGCCGGAGCAGGGGTTCGGCCAGAACTCGGGGCTCGGGCTGTCGATTTCGAGGCAGATCGTCGCCGCCCATGGGGGGCGCATCACCGCCGCCAACCGGCTGACCTGCCCGGACGGCACCGTGATCGAGGACGACGGCACGGAGACGCCGGTCGCCTCCGCCCGCATCGCCGGGGCCCGCTTCACGGTCTGGCTGCCCCTGCACCGCCGATGAGCGAGAACGATGCTGCGGTGCGGTATCTGCACGCGACGGCGCTCGTGGTGGCCGGATGCGGCGTGCTGATCGAGGGGCTGGCGGGCAGCGGCAAGTCGAGCCTGGCTGCGGCGCTGCTGCGGCAGGCCGGCCTGCGCGGCTGGTTCGCGCGGCTGGTGGGCGACGACCGTGTCGGGCTCACGGTCGCGGCGGGGCGGCTGGTGGCTCGCCCGCATCCAGCCCTCGCCGGGCTATTGGAGCGGCGGGGCACGGGCCTCGTCTCCCTCGATCACGAGCCCGCTTGCGTCGTCCACCTCGTCGTCCACCTCCTCCCAGAGACGGACGGCCCGCCGGCGCGCCTCCCAGAGGCGGCCCCGCGTTGGCGCCTTGTGGAGGTCGACCTGCCGCTGCTCCTCCTGCCCGAATCCCTCGCCGCCGAAGACAAGGCCGGACGCCTCGTGGACGCGATCGCCGGTCTTCTTTGAACAACTCCAATTGTCTTGCTAATTCCGCCGCGATGCACAAGATACGGTCCCACGGCGGCGCGGGCGGGCAGGTTGCGGGACAAACTTGAACGGTAGCTTGCGATGATCGGTATGGTCCTGGTGACCCACGGGCACCTCGCGACAGAGTTCCGGGCCGCCTTAGAACATGTCGTCGGACCGCAGCGATCGATCGAGACGATCACCATCGGGCCGGACGATGACATGGAGCTGCGCCGGCAGGACATCGTCGAGGCGGTGCATGCCGTCGACACCGGGGCAGGGGTGGTGCTGCTGACCGACATGTTCGGGCCGGCAATCACGTCGAGGTCGTGGCCGGCATCAATCTGCCGATGCTGATCAAGCTCGCCTCCGTCCGCGAGGCCGTCAATCTCGAGCAGGCGGTGGTGCAGGCGCAGGAAGCCGGCCGCAAATACATCAACGTCGCCAGCCGGGTGCTGAGCGGAAAATGACCGAGCCGGGCACCGCCTCCCGCGACCTGCCGATCATCAACCGCAAGGGCCTGCACGCCAGAGCAACGGCCAAGTTCGTGCACTGCGTCGAAGGCTACGACGCCGAGGTCCGGGTCACCCGCTGCGGGGAAACGGTCGGCGGGCTCTCCATCATGGGCATCCTGACGCTCGGTGCCGCCCAGGGCAGCACCATCTCAGTCACCGCCAGCGGCCCGGATGCCGCGCGCGTCGTCGAGGCGCTCGCGGCGCTGCTGGCCGACCGCTTCGGCGAGGACGAGTAGGCGCCCATGCCGTCCCCCGTCACGCCGTCGCTCGACGCGCTTCTCACCCATGGCCGGGTCACCCACCCCGCGGGTTTCACGCTCGACGCCCACGACCCGCGCGGGCCGGTCCCGGACGGCCTCGACAAAGCAGGGGCCGAGCGCCTGCTGGCGGAGGGCGTCACGCGGCTGTCGGCGCTGCAGGAGCGCCTCTACGCGCAGTCCACCTGGGCGGTGCTGGTGATCATCCAGGCCATGGACGCGGCCGGCAAGGACGGGACGATCAAGCACGTGCTGTCGGGCATCAACCCGCAGGGGGTGGCGGTCACCGCCTTCAAGGCGCCGGGACCCGAGGATCTGGCCCATGACTTCCTGTGGCGGCCCACCCGGACGCTTCCGGCCCGCGGGATGATCGGCATTTTCAACCGATCCTACTACGAGGACGTCCTCGTGCCCCGCGTTCATCCCGAGGCGCTCGCGCGCCAGCGGCTGCCGGGCGGCTTGGCCGACGGCGCGGCGTTCTGGGACGGACGCCTCGAGGACATCGCGGGTTTCGAGCGCCATCTCGGCCGGGAAGGGACGCGCCTCGTCAAGGTGTTCCTGAACGTCAGCCGCGCCGAGCAGAAGCGACGCCTGCTGGCCCGCCTGGAGGAGCCGGAGAAGTTCTGGAAGTTCGATCCGGTCGACCTCAGCGAACGCCGGCTCTGGGGAGACTACCGAAGCGCCTACGAGGCGGCGATTGCTGCCACCGCGACGCCCACCGCGCCCTGGCACGTGATCCCGGCGGACCGCAAGTGGCTGATGCGGCTGCTCGTCCAGCAGGTGATCATCGGCGCCCTAGCCGATCTCGACCTTGCGCCGGCCCGCCCCTCGCCGGCGGCCTTGGCCCAGATGGTCGACGCCCGGCGCGAGCTCGAGGCGGAACGCTGATCCTGGTCGGCCCGGCCCTCGCCTGCGCGGCGCTCGCCCTCGAGGCGCTGGTCGGCTATCCCGAACCGCTGTTCCGCGCTGTGGGCCACCCGGTCAGCTGGATGGGCCGGCTGCTCACGTTGCTCGACCGCAGGCTGAACCGCGAGGGTACCGAACCGGCGCTGCGGCGCCGGGCAGGGGTGCAGGCCCTGGCGCTGCTGCTGGGCAGCACCCTGGTTGCGGCGTGCCTCGTCACGCTGCTGGTGCCGGGCAACATCGTCGGCTTCGTCCTGCTGGCGGTCGTCGCGGCCAGCCTTCCGGCGCAGCGCAGCCTCTACTCCCATGTCGAGACGGTGGCCGATGCGCTCGAGTGGCATGGCCTGGAGGCCGGCCGCGGCGCCGTCTCGATGGTGGTGGGCCGCAATCCCGAGGCGCTCGACGAGGCGGCCGTGGCCCGCGCCGCCATCGAAAGCCTGGCGGAAAATTTCTCCGACGGGGTCGTCGCGCCAGCCTTCTGGATCGCGGTCGCCGGCCTGCCGGGCGGCGCGCTCTACAAGGCGGCGAACACGGCCGACAGCATGATCGGCCATCGCACCCCGCGTCACATGGATTTCGGCAGGGCCGCGGCCCGGTTCGACGACCTCGTCAATTGGCCGGCCGCCCGCCTATCGGCTCTCTGGCTGATGCTCGCCGCGTTCGGGACGGGTGCCGACTGGCGCGAGGCCCTGCGCGCCGTGCGCCGCGACGCCTCGCGGCACCGCTCGCCCAACGCCGGCTGGCCGGAGGCCGCGATGGCCGGCGCGCTCGGCCTGCGCCTCGGCGGTCCGCGCATCTACGGCGACGTGCCGGTCGAGGACGCCTTCATGGGGGACGGCCGCGCGGACGCCACCGTGGCCGACATCCGCCGCGCGCTCGGCCTCTACCGCATCGCCTGCATGGTGCAGGGCGGGGCGCTGGCACTGCTGGCGCTGGTCGTCGCGGCGATCCTCTGATCCCAAGGGGCGCAGACCAAGCGATGTCGGATTCGCATAATGTCTATTATGGAACTTATGACTATCCGCAATGCGACCCGCGATCCTTCGACCATGCCAGCACGATCGTGACGGGCCTGCCGTTGTCCAAGGCCATCGCCTTCCGTAGATAAGGAACGGCAAGGCAGCGGGCGTCGCCCTTGCCGGACGAACGGACAGGCATGCAATCGGTCGAACCGCTGGAGGTGCTGCGATCCGTGTTCGGCCATGCGGCGTTCCGCAGCCGGCAGGCCGAGGCGGTCGCCGAGCTCGTGGCGGGGCGCGACGTGGTGGCGCTGTTCCCGACCGGCGCCGGCAAGTCGATCTGCTACCAGGTGCCGGCCCTGTGCCGTCCCGGCACGGGCATCGTCGTGTCGCCGCTGATCGCGCTGATGCGCGACCAGGTCGAAACGCTGCGGCAGGCCGGCGTCAATGCGGGTGCCCTCAACTCCGCGACCCAGCCCGCCGAGGTCTCGCGCATCCGGCGGGACTTTGCGGCTGGCGAGCTGAAGCTGCTCTACGTCACGCCCGAGCGCCTGCTGACCGAGGGGTTCACGACGTTCCTGGAGCGCGGACGGCTCGCGCTGTTCGCGATCGACGAGGCCCATTGCGTCTCGGCCTGGGGCCACGACTTCCGCCCCGAATACATGAAGCTCGCGACCCTGAAGGAGCGCT
>CAXUMV010000238.1:634-5836 GCA_964252065.1 uncultured Lichenihabitans sp. | reverse complement strand
AAGGGGCTGCAGGAAGGCGAGGTGAAGCTCTGCGTCATCGAGGGGCTGATCTCGGGCTTCCTGCCGCGCGTGATCTCGGAGTTCAACGGCGACTACCCCGCCATCCGCTTCACGGTCGCCTCCGATTCGACGGACCGCATCATCGAGGCGCTGATCCGCAACGAGACCGACATCGGGGCGGTCTACAACAGCCGGCCGCGACCCGAGATCGAGGTCGTGGCCGAGCATGTCGAGCCGGTCATGTGCCTGGTCGCCAGGAGCCATCCGCTGGCAGGGCGCGCCGGGCTCTCGCTGGCGGAGCTCTGCGACACCCAGGTCGCCCTGCCGGTGTGCAGCTTCGGCCTGCGCCAGGTGTTCGACCGGGCGGTGGCCGCCCGGGGCCTGAAGCCGCGGGTCGCGGTGACGGCGAACACGCTCGAGCTCACCCGCAAGATGGCTCTCGCGGGCCGGATGGTGACCATCGGTCCGGCCCTGTCGGCCATGAAGGAGATCCAGCAGGGGCTGTTCGTAGCCGTGCCGATCGAAGAGCCGGAGTTCCGGGAGGCGAAGTCGATGATCTGCGTGCACAAGGATCGACCGCTCTCCTACGCGGCCGCCGAGTTCCTGAAGAAGATCGCGCGGGAGTTCACCAAGCTCGGCAACAACGACTACAGTTGCTTGTGAGCGCGTGTTGCGCGATCGGCAACGCGGCCGCACCCAATCTCGTTTACGTCTCGCCCGATCGGCCCTGATAGCCTGGCTCCGCGACGTCGCCCGGCCGCTGACGCGAGGATTTTGGGAATGGGCTCGTCCGACAAGGTGATCGAGCTCGGGGTGTTCATCCCGGTCGGCAACGGGGGGTGGATCACCTCGACCACCAGCCCCCAGCTCCCGGCCACCTATGCCTACAACAAGGAGGTCACGATCCTGGCCGAGAGGCTCGGCTTCGACTTCGCGCTGAGCATGGCCAAATGGCGCGGCTACGGCGGCCCGAGCCGCCATTGGGACGTCACGCTCGAATCGCTCACCACCATGTCGGGCCTCGCCGAGGCCACGAGCCGGATCGGCATCTGGGGCACGGTGCACACCATGATCTTCCATCCCGCCGTGGTGGCCAAGATGGCAGCCGTGATCGACCAGATCTCGGGCGGCCGGTTCGGCATCAACCTGGTCGCGGGCTCGAACCCGACCGATCAGGGCCAGATGGGCCTCTGGCGCGACCTCGACCACGACGGCCGCTACAGGCTTGCCGAGGAATGGATCACCGTCGCCAAGCGCCTGTGGACGGAGGACCGCGTCGATCACAGGGGCGAGTTCTATGAGCTGACCGACTGCATGTCGAACCCCAAGCCCGCCTCGATGCCGCCGATCATCTGCGCGGGCGGGTCCGACCGCGGCTTCCGCTTCACCATCGAGAACTGCACCGGCAGCTTCCTGCTCGGCAGCGACTCGGACGACTTCATCAGGACGGGCCGCCGGGCGAAGGAGATCGCCGCCGAGATCGGCCGGCCGGGGTTCAAGACCTACGGGCTGTTCACCATCGTGCCGGGGGAGACCGACCGGGACGCGCAGGACCGCGTCGACCTCTTCAATGCCGGCGTCGACCAGATCGCGATGGACAACCAGACGCGGGAGTATTCGGGCGACAGGAGCCTGACGCAGAACACCATGGCCAAGCGCTTCATCCAGCAGGGCAACGAGGCCCGGGCCATCACCAAGGCAGCCGTGATCGGCCGGCCGGAGACGATCGCCCGCAAGCTCGCCGCCATCGTCCGGGGGGCCGATCTCGACGGCATGACCGTGATCGTCCCCGACTTCATCGACGATCTGGCGGTGGTCGGCACCGAGGTGGTAGCGGCGCTCGCGGCCGAGGGCATCGCGACCAACGCGGCCGCCTCGCAGCGGAGCCCGACGCCATGACGCGGCTCGTCAACCCCCCCGGCCTGAAGCAACAGAGCTACTACAACCATGCGGTCGTGAAAGCCGGAACGCCGGTGTTCCTGACCGGGCAGGTCGCCTGGGACGAGGACGGCGTGGTCGTGGGGCCCGGCGACATCGCGGCGCAGATCGCCCAGGTCTGGCGCAACATCGCGGCCTGCCTGACGGAGCTCGGCGCGGGGCCGCAGGACATCGTCAAGCTCGTGACCTACGCGACCAGCCGGGACGTCCTGCCGGCGCTGCATGCCGAGCGAAGCCGCGTCTTCGGCGAGGGACCTTACCCGGCCAGCACCTTTCTCGTGGTACCCGGGCTCGCCGAGCCGGCGCTGCTGGTCGAAATCGACGTGACCGTCATGCTGCCCGACGGGCCGCGATGAGGCCGTCGTCGCTGTTCTCGGCAGTCCCGCGACCGCCTGCCGGAGAAGGCCCTTCGCCCCGCCGGGGAGAAGGTGGCCGACAGGCCGGATGAGGGGTCCTCGGGCCGCTAACCTGCTCGTCATCGCGAGGCGCGCAGTGCCGTGGCGATCCATGCTCCGGGTCGCAGGCCCTGCCGTGGATCGCTTCGCTGCGCTCGCGAAGACGACATCGGGGTCCGAGGTCGGTGGCCCGATCGGCCGGCTCTGCGCGAAAGACATCGACAAGGCGGCCGGCACTCGCCAAAGGAGGGTCTCTCCGACCTCCGACCGCCCTTGGAGCTCCGCCATGGCCAGCACAGCGCCCTCCCTCTACCGCCAGGCTTTGGATGAACTCGGCACCGTCCTCGACAGGATGAACGACGCCGACGTGGACCGCGCAGTCCGTTCGCTTGCGGCCGCGCGGCACGTGGCGGTCTTCGGCGGGGGCAGGGAAGGGCTGCAGATCCGCGGCTTCGCCATGCGCCTGTTCCATCTCGGGCGCTCGGTCTCGGTCGTGGGCGACATGACGACACCGGCGCTCGGACCGGGCGATCTCTTCCTCGTCACGGTCGGGCCCGGCGAGATCTCGACGGCGGTCGCGCTCGTCGGCGTCGCCAAGGCCGCGGGCGCCAAGGTGCTGGTCGTCACGGCCCAACCCGACGGCCGCGTGCCGAAGATGGCTGACGAGGTGCTGCTGCTGCCGGCCCAGACCATGGCCGACGACCAGGGGGCGACGGTTTCGCTTCTGCCCATGGGCTCGGTCTACGAGGGTGCCCTGTTCGTCCTGTTCGAGGTCATGGTCTTGAAGCTCAAGGAGGCGCTCGGGGTCTCGTCGGACGTCATGCGCGGCAATCACACCAATATGGAATGACGGCGGGGCAGGGGGCTGCCGGGCGAGCGAGGCCCCTCACCCCTGTGGGCCTAAGGTGACACCCGTCGGGAGTCGGGGGGCGGTCCGGCTTTCGCCGCACTTCGGCCACACCGCGCCTTGACAGGCTAGGACAGTAAACGGATGGATCGTCGTGTCGCGTTCCACTTAAATCTTCGGTAATCCGCTCGGCTGCATATTCAGGTTGACTGTCGTTTTGGCGCATCGCCCGCGCCGAATTCACCGGGCCGCCCGCCTCGAGGGCCGTCTGGCGCAGAGGTGGAGTGGTGCTCGCGTGAAGCGTCTCGTCGTATGAAAGCCGCTCCGGCGACGGATCGTCGCCGCATTGCCGCCATGAGCGCGCTGAGGGCCATGACGGTCGTCGGGGCCGCCGGCCTGCTTCTGGCCGGCTGCGCCACCCAGCCGCTTCACACCGCCTCGCTGAAGGGCTCGCGCTACGATCCCCGGCTCGGGGTCTCCTCGAGCGAGAAAGTCGTGGCCGACGGGGACCCGGTGCCGCGCGGGGGCGGCAGCTACCTGACGGGGCGTCCCTATACGATCGCCGGCCGGGCCTACGTGCCGCAGCAGCGTGCCGAGGGCTACAGCGCGGTCGGAACCGCATCCTGGTACGGCGATGCCTTCCACGGCCGTCGCACCGCCAACGGCGAGGTCTTCGACAAGGGCTCGATCTCGGCCGCGCATCCGACGCTGCCGCTGCCGAGCTATGTCCGGGTCACCAACCTGGTCAATGGCCGCTCCATGATCGTCCGCGTCAACGACCGCGGGCCCTATCATGGGGGCCGCGTCATGGACGTGTCCCAGCGCGTGGCCGAGTCGCTGGACTTCCGGCGGGCCGGCACGGCGCGCATCCGGGTCGATTTCGTGGGCCGGGCCGGGCTGGACGGCTCGGACGACGTGAAGCTCCTGGCGACCCTGCGCACCGACGGCGGCGCGGCGCAGCTGGCCGGCTTCGAGGTCGGCAACGCCGCGGGCTATGCCGCCCTGGCGAGCACCCGCGGCCCTGCGGCGCCGCCCGAGCCGGCCCCGGCGCCCCAGCCGAACCGGGTCGCTCGCGCCTCCGGTGACGAGGGCGACGCCATGCTCCCGAGCCCCGAGGGCAGACGCGTCGATGCGCCCCTGCCGCCGAGCCGGCCGTTCAACGTCGGCGAGCCGACGCCGGCCGGCACCGAGCCCCGCTCCACCCGCCGCGCCCGCTGGCGGGACCGCCTCGCCGAAACCTCTTCCCGCCAGGGCTGAGCGGGGCCTTCCGCTCGACATACGCGGCCAGCACACCGGCCGCGATGCGCGGCTGCTATTCCAGCGCTGCCGCATAAAAAAGGGCCCGCACGAGGCGGGCCCTGGTTGCGACGCCCGGCCGTGGGCTCAGGCGGCTTCCTCGACATCCCCCTCGGGGCTGCTCTCGGCTTCCGCCTCGCCGTCGAGGTCGCCCTCGATCTCGGCCTTCCCCGGACGGCGCGGACCCTTCTGGAGCTGCTCCTCGAGCAGCTTGAGGACCTCGCCGTCGGTCAGCTTCATCACGACGGACACCTCGCGCGCCATGCGGTCGAGCGCGGCCTCGTAGAGCTGTCGCTCGGAGTAGGATTGCTCGGGCTGCGCGTCGGAGCGGTAGAGGTCGCGCACGACCTCCGCGATGCTGACCAGGTCGCCCGAGTTGATCTTGGCCTCGTACTCCTGCGCCCGGCGCGACCACATGGTGCGCTTGATCCGCGCGCGGCCGGTCAGGGTGTCGAGGCCCTTCTTGACCACCTCGGGCTCGCTGAGCTTGCGCATGCCGACGCTGGCGGCCTTGGGCACCGGCACCTTGAGCTTCATCTTGTCCTTAATGAAGCTGACGACGAACAGCTCGAGCTTGAAGCCGGCGACTTCCTCTTCCTCGATCGCCATGATCTGGCCGACGCCATGGGCGGGATAGACGATGTATTCCTGCGCCTTGAAGCCGTGACGGGGCGCTCCGGTCTTCACCACGGGCTTGGCGAGCCCGTCGGGCCGCAGCGGCGCCCG
>CAXUMV010000238.1:0-624 GCA_964252065.1 uncultured Lichenihabitans sp. | reverse complement strand
TGCTGATCGACCGCCGGATGCCGGGCACGGACTGGTTCCCCGGCGCGACGCTCAACTACGCCGAGCACGTCTTCCGCGACCGTGATCCCGACCTTCTCGACCGGTGTCACCAGATAGAAGCGATCGCCCTCGCGCTTCAGGATCGAAGAAAAGAGCCGCACCAGCGGCGCCCGCCCGATCGGCTGCTTGAACCCGTTGCTCCGATCGCCGCCGACCTTGGCCGGAGCAACCCGCATCGTCTCACCCTTATCCGTCATAAGCCCATCTCCAACGCCGCCGCGGCGGCGATCAACTGTCCGTGCAAGCACCACAAGCCACCCCGGACCACGTCCGAAGGCTTATTCATCAGTGATGCACGGGTTTGAGGTCCTGCTTCCACTGGAACTCATCTGGGAAGGAAGCAGCCATTACCGCTCGTGAACCAACATCGAGCGTGACGACCACGCAGCAACGATTTCTCGATCGTCGTGTCTAACATAACACAGGCCGAAAATCAAAGGTTTCCAGCCCGCTGCCGGAAGGACTTGCGGTCCGGTGCACAGGGACGGGTCCAGCTGCCGTCAACGACCTTCTCCAGCCTGCGCACGGGCCCGGTCGGCGAGCGTCTTGAGCACGGCCCGCAGG
>CAXUMV010000237.1:0-5882 GCA_964252065.1 uncultured Lichenihabitans sp. | reverse complement strand
CGTCCTACTCGGCCTACGCCAACGTCTATGCCGCCCTGATCATCATGGCGCTGCTGTGCTCGGGCATCGTGCGGCTGCTGTTCGCCGGCCGCGACCACCTCCTCCAGTGGCAGAAGGGATTCCTGTGATGTCGGTCTTCACCGGATCGAACACGCCGGCCGCGAGCCCCGGCGCCTCGGGGGCCCTGTCGCTCGACATGTTCAACATCGATCACGCCTACCCGCTGCGCGAGGGCACGCTGCCGGTGCTCGACGACGTCACGCTGCGCTGCGAGGCGGGGTCCTTCACGGCGCTGATCGGTCCATCGGGCTGCGGGAAGTCGACCCTGCTCCGTCTTGCGGCCGGCCTCGACCACCCGACCTCCGGGGCCGTGCAGGCCGGCGGCGAGCCGGTCCGCAAGCCGCACCACTCGCGCACCCTGATGTTCCAGGACGCGACGCTGTTTCCCTGGCGCTCGGTGTGGAAGAACGTCGCGACCAGCCTCGAGGCGCGCGGCCAGCTGCGGGGGCAGGCGGGCCGGATCGATGCGGCGCTGGCGCGCGTCCAGCTGCAGGACTTCGCCCATGTCTACCCCCACCAGCTCTCGGGCGGCATGGCCCAGCGCGCCGCCCTAGCCCGGGCGCTCGTCAACGAGCCCGCGATGCTGCTGCTCGACGAGCCCTTGGGCAAGCTCGACTCGCTGACCCGCATGACGCTGCAGGACGAGCTGGCCGCCCTCTGGATGCGCCTCGGCTTCACCGGGCTGCTCGTCACCCACGACATCGAGGAAGCGCTGCTGCTCGCCACCCGCGTGATCGTGTTCAGCGACCGGCCGGCCCGCATCAAGGCCGAGATCGTCGTCGACAAGCCCTATCCGCGCCGCCGCGACGATCCCGATCTCATCGCGCTGCGCGGCACCGTGATGGCGGCCCTCGGATTGGACAAGGCATGAGCGCCGCGCGTCACCTCCCGGCCGTGCTGCTCGCGCTCGGCGGCGCGACGGTCGGCGCCGCCCTCCTCTGGTGGGGGCTCACCTTCTGGCCGACGGTCAGCAACGACTATCTGTCGGTCGCCGAGGCCGGCCGGTGCCTCGTGGCCGACTCGAGCCTCTGCCGGCTGGCCACCACCCTGTGCGGCGCCCGGCACGCGGTGCTCGTGGTGGCCTACTCGCCCACGGTCCTGTGGTCGGGCGCCGCGGCCGCCTTCGGCGGGCTCTGGTCGGCCGCAACGCGCCGGACCGGATGATGATGGGGCTCCGCGTCAAATCCCTGATGGAGAACCTCGACCAGCTCGCAGGGCTGGACATTGTCCGCATGCGCGAGGCGGGGTACGACCCGAGGCCGGACCGCAACCCGGAGAGCAGGGCACCCTCGTCCGGCTGGCGCCATGCCCTCCTCGGCCTGATTGCCCGCCGGCCGCCCGGACGGGACGAGCCGGCCTCCGAGCGCCCAGACGCCGATCCGCGTTGATCGACAGGCCCGAGGCGCGTTGTACGTCGCTTCAAGAAGGACGAGGAGTGTCGACCCCTGGTGTCGTCTTTGCGAGCGGAGCGAAGCAATCCATCCTTCGGGCCGCTCCACCGCAGCATGGATCGCCACGGCGCCTCGCGATGGCGGGCCGGGAGAGGCCTACGCCGGCGGCTTGTCGCCGCGGCGCAGGGTGGCCTGCGTGATGCTGCTCCGGGGCGGGACGCTCTGGGTGAGCCACACGTTGCCCCCGATCACCGACCCCGCCCCGATGGTGACCCGCCCGAGCACGGTGGCCCCGGCATAGATCACGACGTCGTTCTCGATGACGGGATGGCGGCTTTCGCCCTTGATCAGCGCGCCGTTCTCGTCGGCCTGGAAGCTGCGCGCGCCCAGCGTCACGGCCTGGTAGAGCCGGACCCGGTCGCCGATCACGGCCGTCTCCCCGATCACGATGCCGGTCCCGTGGTCGATGAAGAAGCTCTCGCCGATCGCCGCGCCCGGGTGGATGTCGATCGCCGTCTTGGAATGGGCGATCTGCGAGATCAGCCGGGCCAGCAGGGTGGCGCCCAGCAGGTAGAGCGCGCGCCCGAGCCGGTAGTAGCGGATGGCGATGAGGCCGGGATAGGCCAGCATGATCTCGGGATAGCTCTTGGCCGCGGGGTCGCCCGCATGGGCGGCCAGCAGGTCGCCGACCAGCAGGGCCCGGATGGCGGGAAGCTGCTGGGCGAAGCGGGCCACGAGGGCGGCCGCCCTCGCGTTCACCTCGGCGGCCGTCAGCCCGTCGTAGTCGGCCGAGCTGAGGAGGTCGCGCCGCACCTGGTCCTCGAGCACCGTCAGGGCCTCGGTCAGCGCGGTCTCGACGAAGCCGTCGATGGACTGGAGCGTGAGGTCGGCCTGGCCGTAATGGGTCGGGAACAGGGCCGAGGACAGGCGCGCCAGCACCGTCACCAGCGCCTGCTGGGAGGGGAGATCGCGGATGCGGCCGTTCTGCCGGATGTTGTGGGTCAGCTCGCGCGAGGTGTGAAGGCCGTCAACGACGTCCCCGAGCTGATCCCGCCAGGACGCCGCGGCCGCCTCCGCCTGCTCGCGCGGCCGGATGATCGGGTTCGACATCAGGCCCGCCGCCACGGTCTTGGGCCGAGCTCCCGCCGCCGGCCGAAGGCGGGCGAGACCCGTGAGGGCGCGCGTCGGACAAGGACGCGAAGAGGCTTCAAGCGAAGGGATCCTTCCAGCGGGACGTTTGTGATCTACAATCTAGAGGGATTATAGACTATAGCAAGGGGCCAGGGGCGGACCACCGGTCGGGCGAGGGCGGCGCATGACCCGGCGCGGCGATTGTCTCGGCGGGATGCAGGCGATAGACGAGAGCGACACGCGGGCGACGAGGTTCCATGGAGACCGACCAGGCTATTCAGCTCGACACGATCGAGGACGCCGTCGCCGCTGTCGGACGCGGGGAGCTCGTGGTGGTGGTGGACGACACCGACCGCGAGAACGAAGGCGACCTCATCATGGCCGCCGAGACCGCCACGCCCGAGCGCATGGCCTTCATGATCCGCCACACAAGCGGCATTATCTGCGCCCCCATGGGAAGCGAGCGGGCCGAGCGGCTGCACCTGCCGCCGATGGTCGCCAACAATCTCGACCCGATGCGGACCGCCTTCACGGTCAGCGTCGACTACCGGGTCGGCATGACGACCGGCATCTCGGCGATCGAGCGGACCAACACCGTGCAGGCGCTCGCCAAGGACGCCACCGAGCCGCGCGACTTCCTGCGGCCGGGCCACGTGTTCCCCCTGATCGGGCGCGCCGGCGGCGTCCTGACCCGGTCGGGGCACACCGAGGCGGCGATCGACCTCTCCACCATGGCCGGCATGTCGGATGTCGCGGTCCTGGCCGAGGTCGTGAACGACGACGGCACCGTCAAGCGCCTCGGCGAGCTCGTCCAGTTCGCCCGGGAGCACCGGCTCAGGATCGTGACGATCGAGGATCTGATCGCCACCCGGGTCCGGAAGGAAAGCCTCGTCCAGCGCGTCAAGACCGAGCAGGCGACCATCCGCGGCCAACCCGTGACGGTCTACGCCTATGCGACCCCGCTGGAGCCCTGGCAGCACATCGCGCTCGTGGTCGGCGACATCAGCGACGGCACGGAGGTGCCCTGCCGCATCCACCGCGAGCAGCCCGTGCGGGACCTGCTGGAGCCGGACGGCAATGGCCTCGCCCGGGCCATGGACGTGTTCCGGGCCAACGGCCGCGGCGTCTTCATCCTCCTGCGCAGCCCCGGGGGGAACACGGCGGCCCAGGTGCCGGCGGTCGATGACGGGATCGGCGAGCGTCACGGCAGCGCCGAGGCCCGCAAGGACCGCTGGCGCGAGATCGGGGTCGGGGCGCAAATCATCCGCGAGCTCGGCATCCGCTCCATCGCGCTAGTCGCCTCGCATGAGCGCGCCTATATCGGGCTGGCGGGCCACGGCGTCCGGATCGCGCGGACGATCTCCCTGCCCGAGTAGACGACTTACTCGGTGCCGCTCCGGAGCGCCGCCGCGGCCGCGAAGGGGCAGAGCGCTGCCGCGGCCAGGGTGAGGGCGCACAGGATCAGGAGCGGAGTGCCGAGCGGCACCGTGCCGCCGACCGCCGCCTCCGCGGTCGAGACCCCGAAGACGAGCACCGGCACCGCGAGCGGAATAGTCAGCACCGGGATCAGGAGGCCCCCGCGCCGGAGCGAGACCGTCAGCGCCGCCCCGATCGCCCCCAGGCACGTGAGCGCCGGGGTGCCGACCGCCAGGCTGAGCGTGACCCCCGCGAGCGCGGGACCGTCCAGCGCCAGCATCAGCCCGAAGAGCGGGGCCGCCAGCACCAGAGGCAGGCCGGTCACGCACCAATGGGCGAGGCACTTGACCAGCACGACCGCTTCGAGCGGGGCGGGGCCGAGGCGAATCTGGTCGAGCGAGCCGTCCTCCCCGTCGGCCTGGAACAGGCGGTCGAGCCCGAGCAGCGTCGCGAGCAGCGCCGCGATCCACAGGATGGCCGGGCCGATCCGCGCCAGCAGCTTCAGGTCGGGCCCGACCGCGAACGGCACCACGGTGACGAGGCAGAGGAAGAACACGATCCCCGTCAGCCCGCCGCCGCCGACCCGCCGGGCGAGGAGGAGGTCGCGCCAGAACACGGCGCCGAGCGCGCCGATCACTGGCGGGGTCCGCCCGTGCGGCCGAAGCCATCGCCGGGCGATGCCCTTCTGCCCGCCGGGGAGAAGGGGCTTGCATCAGCACCACGCCTCGGCGTCATGGCTCGAGCCGCAGCGTCGCGGTGCCGGCGAGGCCGAGCGGGCCGTGGGTGGCGGCGACGATCAGGCCACCCGTGGCCAGGTGGTGGGCCATGAGTCCCACGAGGCTCGCCTGGGCCGCGGCATCGAGGGCCGCGGTCGGCTCGTCGAGGAGCCAGAGCGGGCGAGGGGCGACCAGCAGCCGCGCCAGCGCGACACGCCGCCGCTGCCCCGCCGACAAGTAGGCGACCGGCAGGTCGACGAGGTGGGCGAGCCCGAGCGCCGCCAGCGCCGCGGCGGCATGGCCCTCCGCGCTGCCGAACAGGCCGGCCGCGAGCGCGAGGTTCTGGCCGGCGCTGAGCGCGCCCTTCAGCCCGTCCGCGTGGCCGAGATAGTGGGTCTGCTCGGCCAGCGCCGCACCCGCGGGGCCGCCCTCCAGCCGTACGGCGCCGCTCGCCTTCGGCAGCAGTCCCGCCAGGGCGCGCAGCAGCGTCGACTTGCCGGCCCCGTTCGCGCCGTGGATCTCGAGGCCATGGCCCGCGGGCAGGCGGAACGAGACGTCCGCGATCACCGGGCGGCCGCCGCGGACGACGCTCAGCCCCTCGACGACGAGGCCGGTCGCGGCCGCATGGGCGGGTTTTTTACTTGCAAGTGTCAAAACTTGAACCCGGCTGCCCGCGACTTTAGAACGTCTACAACACCGCTCTCCCCGCGCTCAACCGATCCGCTCCCTTGAGGACCGCTCCATGGCTTCGCTCGACAGCTTCAAGTGCCGCAGAACCCTCGATGTCGGCGGAAAGCCTTACGGGTATTTCTCCATTCCGGAGGCGGAGAAGAACGGGCTCGCGGGCGTCTCGGCGCTGCCCTTCTCCATGAAGGTGCTGCTCGAGAACCTGCTGCGCTTCGAGGACGGCCGCACGGTCACCAAGGCCGACATCGAGCAGGTCGCCCTTTGGCTTACCGAGAAGGGGATGCAGGAGCGCGAGATCGCCTTCCGGCCCTCCCGCGTGCTGATGCAGGACTTCACCGGCGTGCCGGCCGTGGTCGACCTTGCGGCGATGCGCGACGCCATGGCGGCGCTCGGGGGCGATGTCTCCAAGATCAACCCGCTGGTGCCGGTGGACCTCGTGATCGACCACTCGGTCATCGTGGACGAGTTCGGCACCCCCAAG
>CAXUMV010000236.1:0-5987 GCA_964252065.1 uncultured Lichenihabitans sp. | reverse complement strand
GCTGGTACTGCGTCTCGTAATAGAACGCGAAGGACGTCAGCAGGCGCGGTTGGGCGAGGGCAACACCCAGCCGCAAGGCCAGGCATGCGACGAGGACGCCGGCGCACGCCCAGGCCAGCCGGCGCGGATCGGCGTGCAGGGCCACGAACGCGACCGGAAAGAGCAGGTAGAAATGCTCTTCGACCGACAAGGACCAGAAGATCGCAAAAGGCATGACGCCGCCGGTCTGCCCGGTCTGGCTCAACGCGCTGTAGTAGTAGTTGCTCAGGTAGAGCAGCGCGGAGGCCGGCTCCTGCCAGTTGATGTCGCCGGGACGGGTCGCCGCGAAGACGAGCAGCACGATCGCCGTGAAGACCACCACGACGGGATAGAGCCTCAGAAACCGCCGCGTGTAGAAATTCCGCAGGGACACGCCGCCTTTCGCCTTCCACTCGACGAACATCAGCCGCGTGATCAGGAACCCGCTGATCAGGAAGAAGACCCGCACCCCGAACCCGCCCGGGAAGACCTTGTTGCTGACCGTGTGGGAGAGGAAGACGATGATGATGCTGAGCGCGCGGAGGCCGTTGAGGCTTGGAACGACGCCTCGTTCGGCGCTCATGGCATGGAGCCGAAGCCTGCTGCGTTCGTTCTGGGCGACATCCATCATCCGTGACCCTCGAAGGATTGTGGGGAGCGCCGGCCGGCTCAACCGCTGGACGGAAGGCCGAGCGCGGCGAGCGTCCCGGCGTCGAAGCCGCCGTCCTCGCCGACGAGCTGCATGCCGCCGAAACCCTTGTAGGCCCAGTAGGCCCATCCGAAGCCGGCCGTCTCGCTGGCCTGCCGGACCGTCCGCAGCCAGTTCGACCGCGCGGCGCCCAGCGGCCTGCCGCCGGATGCCGCGACGCAGCCGAATTCCCCTAGAAAAACACGCTCCGGCGGCACGCCCTGCTTTGCGGCCCATCGCGAGACGGCGCCGAAATCCTCCGCAACCCGGGCCGGGCCCGGACGGCTGCTCAGCTGCGCGTCGATGTAGCGGCGCGTCTGGTCCCGGGCCTCTGTCTTCGCCTCGGGGCTCAGCGTCGCATCGCTCCCGATGGCGGCCACGGCCGTGTCCAGCACCGTCCGCGCGTTGTCGTCGTCCGCGGGCCATGCGAGGCCGCCGAGCCATCGCGTGTCGCCCTGGACGCCCTGGTGGGTGAAGGCGTGCGGGTCGTAGTAGTGGAAGGTGTAGAGGACGTTGCTGCCCCGGAACGGGCGCGTGTCGAGGGCCAGGAGGCCCTGCAGGCTGTCCCACTGGAGGCCGTTCAGCACGAGGGGGCGCAGGGGGTCGCTCTGGCGGGCCCGGGCGTGCAGCCGCTCCAGCATCGCCTGCCAGCGCCTGGCCTTGGCGAGATCGTCGATCCAGGGTTCGTTGAAGAGCTCCAGCGCGAGCCGGTCGGGCGCAAAGCCCCGCAGCATGCCGGCGACCCGGCCCACCATGTCGGCATAGGCCGCGAAAGGCTCGGGCGCGGCCGGGTCGACGAGGGCCTCGGGCCGGTAGGCCGGGTTCACTCCCACGGGGTGGAGGTCGAACACGACCGCGAACCCCGCCTCGATCAGGCGCGCCACGACGCCGTGCGCATGGCGCTCGAGGTCGGGACGCTGCCGCTCGGTCGCGGCGATGAAGATGGAAGGATCGACCGTGAGGCGGACGAAATCGAAGCCGGTCCGCCGCAGCGCCGTGAGCTCCGCCGCGCCGATCTCGTGGCCGGCGCCTGCAAAGGGGGGCCAGACGTAGCGGAGCGAGGCCCCCTCGCCCTCGACGTCGGGCCAGTTCAGGAGGTGGTGGAAGCTGATGCCGCGGCGCAGCCGCGGGCAGGGCTGGGCCGGCGCGGCCATGGCGCGCCCGGCCGGCAGGGTCATGGCACCCACGGCCGCAAGGCACTGCCGGCGAGTCAACATGCGATCTTTGCTGGTCATCCGGATGTCCCGTTCAGGCCGGTGCGGGAATGGCGGGCGCGACCCCGCCGGCGAAGGCGGTCAGGGTCCGTCCCTGGAAGCTGCCGCGGATCGCCTCGAACAGGATCTCGAGGTGATCGTAGAGCCGCTCGATGCTGGCATCGGTCCGGAAGGTCGGGCTGCCGCCCGGCATGAATTCGGAGGAATGCAGGGTGAACTGGATGTAGGGGCGCTGGTCGCTTTTCGCCGTCCGCACGATGAACAGCAGGTCCTCGAGGTTGGTGCCGTCCGGCCGGAGCCAGACGATCCTGGGACCGCGTCGTCCGAGCAGGCGGCGCGCCAGCGCCCGCGGCCAGGGGCGGACGCCTTCCACGATCGTCATGGGCACCTCGAGGAGCGTCCCCGTCCCGGGGCGGGCGATGTCCGTGTCGTCCAGCCAGTAGCTGCCGGTCGGAAAGGCCCGGAAATCGGGCCCGCCCGAGCCGTCGGGCGCTCCGGGATGGGCGGCCCAGGTGACCCGCGGCGTGACGGAGCAGTCGACGCGGTAGCCCGATGCCGCGAGCGCGCGGGCATAGGCGGCGTCGAGCCCGAACCGGCCGGCCCGGTGGCTCGTGGCCGCGACGCCGAAGCGGTCCTCGAGCAGCCGCGTCATCGTCTCGACCTTGCGGGCCACGAGGTCGGGCCGGTACTTGAAGGCGTAGGGCTGGTCGTGCCAGTCGCGCGCGCCGAGCGGGACGAGGGGCGGGGTGTCCCAGGCATGCATGTGCATGCCGATCTCGGCGGTGCCGCGCGCGAGGACATCGCGCGCGAGCTCCCCGAACACGGCGTCGTGGGCCATCTCGAAATTGGTCAGGTAGGTCGGGGGAAAGCCGAACCTGTCGCAGAGATCCTGGAAGCGGCGCAGGTAGCGGGCGTTGCGTGTCGTCGCCTCGCGCGGCCGCGCCCAGACGTCGTCGCCCTCGGTGTCGATGGCGAGCAGAAAGGCCGGCAGGGCGCTCCGCCCTGGCGCGGCCGCGGCCTCAGGAGCGGCCGAGGGCATCGAAGGCCTCCACGTAGAGGTCGACCATGCGCTCGACCGCAAAGCCTGCGACGGACCCTTGCGCCCGGGCCGCAAGCCCGGCCCGCAGGTCCGGGCGCGACATGGCGGCGATCGCGGCCGCGAGGCGGTCGACATCGCCCGGCGGGTAGAGCAGGCCGTTGACCCCCTCCTGCACGATCTCGGTCGCCCCACCCACCTCGGCGCTGATCATGGGGACGCCGGCCGCCAGGAACTCGATCGCCGAGAGCGGGAAGGTCTCCGCCGTGCTGCACAGCACGCCGGCGTCGCATGCCGCCAGGAAGGGGGCCACGTCGGACTGCTCGCCCGCGAAGATCAGCCGGTCCGCCACGCCCAGCGTCCGGGCGAGCGCCTCGACCGTCGGCCGCGTGTCCCCCTGCCCGATGCACAGGACCTTGGCCTGCGGTCCCGCGTCGCTCGCGCGCGCCAGCGCCGCGACCAGCTCGACGTGGTTCTTCTCGATGCGGAAGGAGGCCAGGATGCCGAGCAGGAGGTCGTCCGGCCGCACGCCGTACTGCGCGCGGACCCGGTCGCGTCCGGCCCGGCCCGCCGCAAAGCGCGCGGTGTCGATGCCGTTGCGGATGAGGGCCGCGCGGCGCGGGCGGATGCCCCGCGCCTCCCAGCTCCGCTGCTGGTTCGCGCCGACGTAGACGAGGAGGTCGGCGAAGGGCGCGAGCCTGCGGAACAGCGTCTCCTGGTATTTCTCGTGGGCCTGCAGCTCCGTCGTATGGAAGATGCAGGCGAGCTTGGCCCGGGTCGCACCGGCGAAGCGCTGGACGACCGACACGATGAGCGGCGTCTGGTTCACGGCCACGATGATATCGGGGCGCTCGCGGCGCAGGGTCCGCCAGATGGTCGCCCAGCCGACCGGGTCGGACATGCCCTTGAGGCCGAGCACGATGGCATCCGAGCACGCCGGCATCGCGGTCATGACGGGGGACCGTTTGTCCGTGTGCACGAGGATCCTGGCCGGAAAGCCGCGCTCGCGCAGACGCTGGCAGAGGTCGACGGTGTGCCGCTCCGCCCCCCCAACGAGCAGCGTCGGGATGAAGAACAGGATGCGAGGCGCCGCGCGCGCCGCGACCCGGGCCGGCGCGCGCGCCATGCCCTCTGCCGATGCGCCCACCCTCAGCAACGCGGCATCGACCCGCGAGGACATGCCCAAAGGGAAGCGCTGGATCCGAGCGGTAAAGCGATGGTCGAAGGGGCGGCACGATGCATGGAACGCCTCATAGCACAGCAACGGCGGCGGTACCTGTCGGAAACGACCATGCCTGCGGGACCGCGAGCGGGGCCAAGCAAGATCAGGCCCAGTCGAGCGTCGTCCTCAGCCCCTCGGCCGGGATGGTTCCGCTCCAGCACAGGCGCGGCGCCGGCGTCCTGTCGCCGAAACTGTCGGACACCCAGCCGCCGGCTCCCGGAACGTCGCCGCCGGAGACGGACGCGATCGAGCCGGCATGGGAGAAGGTCATCGACAGGACGGGCTGCCCGTCCCGACGGGCGAGGACGCGACGGTCCTCGCGCTCGATCTCGAACCCCGGGGCAAACTGGAACACGACCTCGGCCGTGACCGCGCCTGCGCCCGGCCCGACGAGCCGGTCCTCGATCGCGAGCCCGGAGGTGGTCCCGGCCACGCGCCGATGATGCTCGACGCCCAACCGCTTCAGATAGCCGTCGTGACGCGCCGCGACCGACCAGTCCGGCCCCTCGGTCACGCTCTCGAGGACGGCCCTGGCCTTGTGCGACCAGTTGAAGGCGCCCGCGATGACGCTCTGGTCGAGGCCGCCGAGCCGCACGGTGTTGTGGGCGCCGGTCCCCCGGAACCAGTCGCGCCACGCGCCGCCCGCATGGTAGAGGTAAGTGCCCGGATCGACCAGGACCGGGCGATCGTCCAGGCTCATCGCGATCGCATTGGCGTCGGCATGTCCGTGAGCCGCGATCGACAGGTAGCCCAGCGGGCCGTGGTCCATAACGAGGTGCAGCCTGCGGGCCGCCCGGGTCTCGCGGATGGCCGTATAGCCGCCCGTCCCGAAGCTGCGGAGGCCATCCGGGCAGGGCTCCTCGGGCAGCGTGGCCGGAAAGAACGCGTCCCGCAGCTCCGGCGCATCGATGCTGCGGGCGAGCCGCGGCCGCAGGCCGAAATGCCCGGCCACGGCCCGGGCGATGGAGGCGGGATAGCAGTGCTCCCGTGCGCCGCCGAGGCTCAGCACCCGCCCCTCGTCGTCGTCGCCGATATTGGGGACGCGGCCCTCGGCCGTCCCCAGCGTGCCAATGAGGTCCGCGAAGGCCGCCGCCCGCTCCTTCACGACAGGGCCGAGCGGCCGACCGAAGGCGCGTGCCACGACGTCGGTCACGAGCAGCATCTCCACCGTGAAGCCGCCATAGGTGGGCGATTGCTCGGCCGGGACGCCGTCCGGGAGGATCTGCAGGGCAGCTTCCTCTTCGAGCACCGCGCGGGCCTGCGCCTCGATCGCGCGGGCGCGCGGGGCGCTCGGCAGCACGGCCGCGATCACGAACTCGCCCATGGCCTCGGCGATCAGGTGGTTGTTGGCCGAGGAGAACCGCGAGGGATAGCGGCGGAGCCAGTAGAGGTGCGCGGCAAGGATCCGGCCGATGCGCGCCCCGACCCCAGGCTCGAGCCTGTCGCCGCAAAGCCCGACCACCAGCGCGAGCGTCACGGCCCGCAGCGCGAGCTCGATGCCCGAGTTCCAGGCGAGCCCGCGGAACGGGGGGTTCGCGGCGGCCCAGCTCTTGACGACCTGGCCGATCGCGCTCGCGGCGCGCGCATCGCCCCACAGCGCGACGCCGGCCGCCAGCGGCTGCAGGAACTGAAGGCGGTTGAGGTCCCAGACGAACTTGATGTCGCCCAGCTGTCGTTCGTGCCGGTAGGCCAGATCGAAGCAGTAGGCGTCCTGTCCGGGCCAGTGCAGGCCGGTTGCGGGATCGAGGCGCCAGAGGTCGGCCGGAAAGAGATCGGCGGGATCGCGTTTCGGCCAGGCGACGCCGTGCG
>CAXUMV010000235.1:3608-5996 GCA_964252065.1 uncultured Lichenihabitans sp. | reverse complement strand
CGAGGTCCTGCAAGCCCGCGATGACCTTGGTCATCTTCTCGATCGCGCTGGCGCCGAACAGTCCGCCGCCCGCGTGGATCATCTGCCGCCGCGTGCCGTCGTGGAACGTCTGGGCGCTCTTGATCGTGATCCAGCCGGTGATGACCCCGCCCTGTCCCTGCAGGTGCAGGTCCGAGGTATCCACCACGACGGCGAGGTCGGCCTTATAGCCCCTGTTGCAGCATTGCAGGGTGCCGGCCTCGCCGACCTCTTCGCCGATCACCGACTGGACGATGATGTCGCCTGGAAGATCGAGGCCGGCGTCCCGCAGTAGCCGGATGGCGAACAGCGCACCCGCGAGGCCGCCCTTCATGTCGGCCGCCCCGCGCCCGATCACCACGCCGTCGCGGACGATCGGCCGGAACGGCCCGGTCTCCCAGGCCTCGTCCGAGCCGACTTCGGCGACGTCCACATGGCCGTTGACGATCAGGCTCTTGTGCCGGGCCGGGTCCGTCCCCTTGAGCACGCCGACGACGTTGGGATCGCCCGGGTAGACGTCCCACGTCTCGGTCGCGAACCCGCAGGCCTCGAGGTATCGCTCGACGAAGGCCTGGGCGGCCGTCGTGTTGCGGGCCGGCGGCGCAGGTGTCTCGAACCCGATGAGGGTGCACAGGAGCCCGATCAGCTCGTCCTGCCGGGCATCCACCTCGCGCAACAGCTCGTGCAGGGGCTCGGGCACCATCGCCTCCAGGGTCGGACCTCGATCAGCGGATCACTTGGTGACGTCGACCGCGTAGTCGGCGACCGGCAGTTCCGCCTTGATCAGCTTGTTGTCGACCATGAACTTGCCGTAGGCGGCGTAGCGCGCCTGGTCGAGCGCCGCCGGGTCCCTGGCGAACATCGGCATCGTCTGCTGCCAGGCCGTCTTGTTGAGCGAGTTGTTCAGATCCGCATGGTCCTTGGCGAAGCTGTCCCAGGTTTCGGTCGGGTGGGCCAGGAGGTAGTCGGTCCCCTTCTTGAGCGCCGCCAGGAACTTCTTGATGCGAGGGTCGCCCACCTTCTCCTTGTTGGCCAGGATGACGAGCTCGTCGTAGGCCGGCGTGCCGAAGTCCTCGACGTTGAACACGAGCGGCGTCGCGCCGTGTTCCTTCAGCTCGTTGACCTCGAAGTTGCGGTAGGTGCCCACGACCCCATCGACCTGCTTCGACAGCAGCGCGCTGACGAGCTGGAAGTTGACGTTGACCAGGGTCACGTCGCTCAGCGCCAAGCCGCCCTTGGCCAGTATGGTGCTGAGGATGGCATCCTCGAGCCCGCTCACCGAGTAGCCGATCTTCTTGCCCTTGAAGTCCGCGAGGGTCTTGATGTCGCCGCCGCCGAGCGCGACGACGGTGTTGAGGGGCGAGCTGATCAGCGTGCCGACCCGCACCACGGGCAGGCCCTGGTCGGCCAAGAGGTAGAGCTGGGGCTGGTAGCTGAGCGCAAGGTCGACCTGCTTGGCGGCGAGCAGGCGCGGCGGCACGCTGGGATCGGCCGGCGGCACGATCTCGACCTCGAGCCCCTCGTCCTTGAAGGCCCCGATCGACTGCGCCACCAGGATCGGCGCGTGATCGGGGTTGATGAACCAGTCGAGCATGACGGTCATCTTGTCGGCCGCAAGGGCCGGGGCCGTCATCATCAGGGCGGCGACTACGCCCAGGGCCAGCTTCTTCAGCATCGTTCCATTCCTTTGGTGGTGGATCAGGCAGCGTTGCCGGCGTCGGGGACCCAGTAGAGGATGCGGCGCAGAACGACATCGACCAGCTGCCACAGGAAGACAGCCATGAGCGACAGCAGGGACAGGGCCGCGAAGCAGACGTCGATCTGCATGCGGGCGTTGGAATTCAGCATGACGTAGCCGAGGCCCCCCGCCGAGCCGACCCACTCGCCGATCACGGCGCCGATGGGTGCGATGGCGGCGGCCACCCGCAGGCCCGACCCGAAGGCGGGGAGGGCGGCGACCAACCGCACGTGGCGCAGTTGCGCGTAAGGGGTCGCTCGCATGGTCCGGGCCAGCTCGATCCAGCCGGGCTCGGTCCGGCGCAGGCCGTCGAAGAACGAGGCCGTCACGGGGAAGAAGATCACCAGCATCGCCATGATCACCTTCGAGGCCAGCCCGAAGCCGAACCACAGGACGAGCAGCGGGGCGAGCGCGAAGACCGGGATCGCCTGGCTGATGACCAGCACGGGCATCATCCAGTTCTGGACGAGGGGCGAGAACATCATGGCGAGCGCGAGGCTCGCCCCGAGCATCAGCCCGAAGCAGAGCCCCAGCGCGATCTCGGAGATCGTGATCAGGGCGTTCTGCAGCAGGTAGTCGCGTCCCCGCCAGAGGGCGACCGCCACCCTGTCGGGCGTAGGCAGCATGTAGGA
>CAXUMV010000235.1:637-3598 GCA_964252065.1 uncultured Lichenihabitans sp. | reverse complement strand
TAGGAGGGGACCTGGAACAGCAGCGCGAGGCCCCACCAGATCAGGATCAGGCCGCAGAAGATCATGAGGCCGCGGCCGCGGCGGCCGAGGCGCGCGGACGGCCTGCCGGTCATCGGGCGTCCTCGACGAGGCGCCGGAGCAAGTGCCCCTGGCTGGTCAGGACGTCGGGATCGTCCGGCGCGCGGGGCGGCCGGCCCGCCACCGTGATCCGCTCGCCAAGCCGCGCCGGGTGGCCGGACAGGACCATGAGGTGATGGCCGAGCCGGCACGCCTCCATGGGATCGTGGGTGATGAGCAGGACGGTCCGCCCCTCGAGCAGTTCGGCGGCGAGATCCTGCACCATGGCCCGGGTGATGGCGTCGAGCGCGGAGAACGGCTCGTCCATCAGCACGATCGGCTGGCGTTCGTAGAGGGTCCGGGCGATGGCGGCACGCTGGCGCATGCCCCCGGACAGGGCGGCGGGCAGGGCGTCGTGACGGGTCGCAAGGCCGACCCGCTCGATGAGATGCTCGGCCCATGGGCGGTCCACCGGCTCGCGGCGCAGCCGGGCGCCGAGCGTGACGTTCTCGACCACGGTCAGCCAGGGGAACAGCAGGTCCTGTTGGCCCATATAGGCGATGCGCCCGGGGATCGGCCGGCCATCGGTGCCGACCACCGACCCGCCGCTGGCCTCGGCCAGGCCGGCGATGATCTTGAGCAGGCTGCTCTTGCCGACGCCGCTCGTGCCGAGCAGGGCGACGAACTGGCCGCCGGCGATCTCGAACGACAGGTCCTCGAAGACCGTGTGGGCGCCGAACCGCAGGGTCAGCGCCTCCACCCGGATGCCCGGCGGCGTGTTCTGGGGTGCCGCGGCCGCGCTGTCCGGCCGCGGTCTCACCGACGCCAACGCGCTTGCCTGCGCCATGGTCAGGGCGCCTGCCGGACGGCATCGAGGCCCATCTGCCAGAACGCCGTCTCGAGCCGGGTCGCGGTGACAAAGATGCGGGACAGCGCCGCAAAGCGCGCCTCCCCGCCGTAGCGGCGGCTCAGATCCTCCAGCTTGTCGAGGGCGGTCCGCACGCTCCCCTTGTAGTCCTCGCCGTCGTAGGTCAGCAGCCAGGCGCCGTAGGGATTGCCCTCGAGGGCCGTGCCCGGATCGGCCAGGAGCCGCTGCCCGACCTCGGCGTAGCCCGCCACGCACGGCATCAGCGCCACCGTGAGATCGAGGATGTCGCCCGTATGGCCGATGTCGGTCACGTAGCGGGTGTAGGTCATGGTCTCGGCGGCTTCGGGTTCCGCCGCCATCTCGGCCTCGCCGAGGCCCCAGGACGCGCAGTAGCCGACATGGAGCGGGATCTCGGCCAGGATCGCCTCGAGGCCGGCCGCCGCGGCCCGGATGTCGGCCAGCGCCGTGCTCTTGTAGGCCGCAAGGCCATAGGCCCGCGCGAACTGGGTGAGGAACAGGTAGTCCTGCACCAGGAAGCGCTTGAAGCAGGGCTGGGGCAGGGCGCCCGTGCCGAGCTCCAGCACGAAGGGATGGCGCACGTAGCGGGTCCACTCGTCGCCGGCCGCCGCCCGCAGGCGGCCGAAGAACCCCGTCCCGAAATCGATGCTGGTGGTCATCACGCTGGTCTTTCGGCTGATGGTCGGGCCTCGCCCGGGCGGCGTGCGGAGCGGGGACGCAAGTCTCAGGCCTCTCGCCTCACCACCACCATCTTGTCCTTCATGCGCAGGAAGGCGGCATTGGCCTCCCGCACGATCTTCCGTTCGTCGACCCGGGTCAGCTTGCGACCGGCCATCACGACCTTGCCGTCGATGATGGAGGTGTCGACGACGCTGCCGTTCGAGGCGAAGACCAGGTGGCTGGTCATGTGGACCGGGGTGTCGCGCAGCAGCGGGGTGAAGATGGCGCTCTGGGTCTCGACCAGGATGATGTCGGCCTTGCAGCCGGGCGCGAGCTGCCCGGTCCTGTGACCGAGCGCTTTCGCGCCGTTGCGCGTCGCCATCCGCAGCACGTCGCCGGCCGGCATCAGGCTCGCATCGCACCGGCTGGCGCGCTGCAGGAGGGAGGCGTACTTCATCACCTCGAACATGTCGGCGCTGTTGTTGCACTCGACGGCGTCGTGGCCGAGCCCGACATTAATGCCCGCCTTCAGCATCTCGGGCACGCGGGCGATGCCGTTGCCGAGCTTGGCGTTCGAGTTCGGGTTGTGGGAGATGTGCGTCCCGGTCTCGGCCATCATCGCGATCTCCCGGTCGTCGAGCCAGACGCAATGGGCCGCGATCGTGTCGGGGCCGAGAAGGCCGGTCTCGTAGGCGAGTTCCGTGGGGCGCCGCCCGAACTTGGCGAGGCAGAAGTCCACCTCCGTCTGCGACTCGTTGAGGTGCACGTGGATGCCGATGCCGAGCGCATCGGCCATCTGCCGGGCTTCGCGCAGGAGGTCGGGCGTCGCCAGCGGCAGCCACTCGATGCCGATCCGGACCTCGACCAGTCCCTCGCCCTTGCCGTGGTTGCGCCGGTAGGCGTCGTGGTTGTCCTGCAGGCTGTCGAGGTCGTGCTCCGGGGAGGCGACGTCGTTGCTCAGCACCGCCCGGATCCCGATCTCCACCGCCGCGTCCGCCAGCGAGTCGAGCTGCCGGTACATGTCGTTGATCGTCGTCGCGCCGGACTTCACGGATTCGGTATAGCTCGCCATGGCGGCCCAATAGGCCGCCTCGGGATCGAGCGCGCGGATCAGCGGATACCAGCACTCGTCGAGATACTCCCAGAGCGGCAGGTGGTCGTTGAAGCCTTTGCCGATCGCCGTGTGATAATGCAGGTCGATGAGCCCTGGCATCACGATCTTGTCACTCGCGTCGATGACCTGATCGCCGGGCCGGCTGTCGAGGACGGCGCCGTCCGGAAGGATGGCCGCGATCCGGTCGCCGTCGACGATCACGGTGCCTTTCTCGTGGTAGGTGCCAGCATCGTCGAGCGTGAGC
>CAXUMV010000235.1:322-627 GCA_964252065.1 uncultured Lichenihabitans sp. | reverse complement strand
AGCACCATGCCGTTGCTGATGATGATGCGGGACATGCGGGCAGGCTCCGTCGGACAGGATCGCGTCTTTACCGAAAACGGCGTCGGGGAAGCGGGCCTCGGAGCCCTTACGTTAGCAGCGAAAGCCGGAGCGGCTTCATCGAAACTCGTCCCTGTCGCGTTGCCGGTCCGGCAACGCGCGGGCGCGGCGCGGGGGCCCCGCTGGCCTTTAAATTGCAGCGCGCCGGGCACCCACGGCGAGCCCCCGCGGCCGTAGATGAGGTAGGCCAGGCCGGCCAGGGCGGCGGCGGCGAGCACGGTGAAGAC
>CAXUMV010000235.1:0-312 GCA_964252065.1 uncultured Lichenihabitans sp. | reverse complement strand
ACGGCCGCGATCCATGGCCGGACGGGGTGGAGAGGCAGCCGGTCCCGCGTCCATGAATTTCGTCGCGTTCAAGTACTTCAACGAAGTCGCCAAGACCAAGTCGATCCGGCGTGCGGCCGACCGGCTGCACATCGCCCCCTCGGCGGTGAGCCGGCAGCTGATCCAGCTCGAGCATAGTTTCGGGGCGCCGCTGCTCGAGCGGACCAATGTCGGCATCGCGCTCACCCCGGCGGGCGTCATGGTGGAGCGCTACACGCAGGGCGTGTTCCACGACCTCGAGCAGCTCCAGGCCTCCATCCGCGACTTCAAGGG
>CAXUMV010000234.1:0-6024 GCA_964252065.1 uncultured Lichenihabitans sp. | reverse complement strand
CGGAGGGCTCGTCGAGCAGGACGAGGCGCGGGTTGCCCATCAGGGTGCGGGCGATGGTGAGCATCTGCTGCTCGCCCCCGCTCATGGCGCCGCCCCGTCGCCGCGCCATGACGGCGAGGTTGGGGAAGAGCGCGAAGAGCCGGTCGGGCGTCCAGTGCGGCGCGCCCTCCCGCGGCGCCTGCCGCCCGACCTCGAGGTTCTCGGTGACCGTGAGATCGGCGAAGATGCGGCGGTCCTCCGGCACATAGGCGAGCCCCGCGCGGGCGATGCGGTGGGCGGGCAGCCGGGCGATATCGGTCCCCTGGAACCGTACGGCGCCGCCCCGCCGCTCCAGCAGGCCGGCGATGGCCTTGAAGGTCGTGGACTTGCCGGCCCCGTTGCGGCCGACGAGCGCCACCACCTCGCCGGCCCCGACCGCGAGCCCGACGTCGAACAGCACCTGCGCCTGGCCGTACCAGCCCTGCAGCCCCTCGACGCTCAGCATCCCTGCGGCTCCGCCCCGAACCCCTCGCCGAGATAGATGGCGCGCACGGCCGGGTCGCGCCGCACCTCGGCCGGGGCGCCTTCGGCGACGATCTCGCCACGGCTCAGCACCATCAGCCGGCTCGCGTGCTCGAACACGATGTCCATGTCGTGCTCGGTGAACAGCAGGCCGACCCCATGCGTGCGGGCGTAGTCGGCCGTGAAGCGCATGAGCGCGTGGCGCTCGCGCGGCGCCATGCCGGCGGTCGGCTCGTCCATCAGGAGCAGGGTCGGCTCGCCGGCGAGCGCGATGGCGAGTTCCAGGCGCTTGAGGTCGCCGTAGGCGAGCTCGGCGCTCGGGCGGTCGGCCGCCGGCAGCAGGCCCACGCAGTCGAGCCAGCCCTCGGCGGCGGCCCGGAAGCCGCCCGTCCGGCCGAGGATCCGGCCCATGCGGCCGGCGTGGGCGAGGCAGGCGGTCTCGACGTTCTCGCGCACCGTCATGGACCCGAAGGTCGCCGCCACCTGGAAGGTGCGGGCGACGCCGCGCCGCGCCATGCGCCGGGGCGGCAGGCCGGTGACCTCGCGCCCCGCGAGGCGGATGCTGCCGCGGTCGGGGCGGATCTGGCCGTTCAGCATGTTGAAGCAGGTCGACTTGCCGGCCCCGTTCGGGCCGATCAGCGCCAGCACTTCGCCGGCCCCCAGCGTGAAGCCGACCCCGCGCACCGCATGCACGCCGCCGTAGGATTTCCGCAGGCCCGCGACCTCCAGCAGGGGCGCGCCCGTCATCGCCCGCGCGTCCGCGTCGCAAGGCGTCCCCACAGGCCGCCCAGCCCCTCGGGCAGCGCCACGACAAGGGTCACGATGGCGAGGCCGAGCACGAGCTTGGACCAGTCGGTCTGGCTGACGAGCCACACCGATAGCGCCTTGTAGACCGCGGCCCCCGCGACGCTCCCCGAGACCGTGCCGATGCCCCCGAGCAGCACCATCACGAGCCCGTCGACGGAGGTCGACACCCCAAAGGCGTCGGGAAACACGCTGCCCTTGAGGAAGGCGAAGAGGCCGCCGGCCAGCGCCGCAAAGCCGCCCGCGATCACGAAGGCGACCCATTGCAGCCGCGTCCGGCCGAGGCCGACCGCCTCGGCCCGCAGGGTCGAGTCGCGCAGCGCGCGCAGCCCGTAGCCGAAGGGCGAGAAGGCGATCCGGCGCAGCACGATGACGCTTGCCGCCGCGCAGGCGAGGCACAGCCAGTAGTAGGCGCGGGGGCTGCCGGCCCAGGGGTCGGGCCAGATGCCGAGCAGCCCGTTGTCGCCGCCCGTCACCGCCGTCCACTGGAACGCGACCGCATAGGCGATCTGGGCGAAGGCGAGGGTCAGCATGGCGAAGTAGACGCCCGAGAGGCGGATGCAGAACCAGCCGACCACCGCGGCTCCCGCGAGCCCCAGCGCGATGCCGGCCACCAGCGCGGGCAGCAGCGCGAGCCCGAGCAGCTTGACCCCGAGCGCCGCCCCGTAGACCCCGAGCCCGAAGGGCGCCGCGTGACCGAAGGATACGAGACCCCCGACCGACATCATGAGCTGCAGGCTGGCCGCGAAGATCACGACGATCAGGATTTCCGCCCCGACCGTGAGCGCGAAAGGCGCCGCGACCAGCGGCAGCAGGGCGGCCCCGAGCAGCAGGGCGGCCGCCGCGGCCCGCCCGGCGGGTTTGAGCGGCGCCCACGGCCGTGCCCGGCTCGCGCCCGCCGCGCGGGGCAGGGCCTGGGGACGCCCCAGCAGCCCATGCGGCCGCACGGTCAGCACGAGCGCCATCAGGGCGAAGGTCAGCACCAGCGATCCCGCCGGAAAGACCAGGATGCCGAAGGCGTTGAGCTCGCCGACGATCACGGCGGCCAGCAACGCGCCCCCCAGGCTGCCGAGCCCGCCGATCACCACCACTACGAAGGCTTCGACGATGATGCGCAGGTCCATGGTGTGGTTGACGGCATCGCGGGGGATCTGGAGGGCGCCGCCGAGCGCCGCGAGGAAGACCCCGAGCGCGAAGACCCCCGTGAACAGCCAGCGCTGGTTGACCCCGAGCGCGGCCACCATCTCGCGGTCCTCGGTCGCGGCCCGCACCAGCGTGCCGAACCGCGTGCGGTGGAACAGCACGACGATGAGCCCGAGCACCGCCGGGCCGAGCGCGATCAAGAAGAGGTCGTAGCGCGGCACCGCCTGGCCGAAGAGGTCGAGGGCGCCCCCAAAGCCCGGGGCGCGCGGCCCGAGAAGGTCGTCCGGCCCGAAGGCGATCACGACCAGATCCTCGACCACCAGCGTCACCCCGAAGGTCGCGAGCAGCTGGAACAGCTCAGGGGCCCGATAGAGCCGCCGGAGCAGCACGATCTCCAGCAGCGCGCCCGTGGCCGCGACGAGGGCGGCGGCGCCCAGGAGCCCGGCCCAGAACCCGACCGCGCCCTCGAAGCGCGCCGTCAGCCCCCAGGCCACATAGGCGCCCAGCATGTAGAAGGCGCCGTGCGCGAAGTTGACGATGCGGGTCACGCCGAAGATGATCGACAGGCCCGACGCCACCAGGAACAGCGAGGACGCCGCGGCGAGGCCGGTCAGCGCCTGCGCCAGGTAGAAGGCCATCAGGGCGTCCGGCCGGCGGCGCGACCCGCTCCCGCCTCCAGGGTCCCGCGTGCGACGATGCCGTCGTCGCGAGGCGCGCGGCGCCGTGGCGACCCATCCTCCGCCCGCCCTGTCCCCCCGGTGGATGGCGTCGCTTCGCTCGCCATGACGGCCGTTACTTCGCGGCCCGGAGCGCGGCCGTGTCGGCCTCCGAGGGCAGGTAGTTCGCCCCGTCGCGGTAGCTGAACTGCGTCATCACCCCCACATTGTTGCTCACCGCCGTGGTGCCCACAAAGGCGCCGAGCGTCGACTGGTGGTCGACCGCCCGCAGGCTCGCCGGCCCGAAGGGCGTCGCGAAGGTCAGGCCCTCGGCGGCCTTGATCAGCGCGTCGGTGTCGGTCGCCTTGGCCTTGCGCAGCACGTCGGCGATCGCGCCCATCAGCGTGTAGCCGACCACCGAGCCGAGGCGCGGGTGGTCGTTGTACTTGGCCTGGTAGGCCTTGAGGAAGGCGTCGTGCTCGGGCGTGTGGATTGCGTACCAGGGATAGCCGGTGACGATCCAGCCCGTCGGCGCCTCGTCCTTCAGCGGCTCCAGATATTCGGGCTCGCCGGTCAGGAAGCTCACCACGGCGCGGTCCTTGAACAGCCCGCGCGTGTTGCCCTCGCGGACGAGCTTGACCAGATCCGGGCCGAACTCGACGTTGAGGATCGCCTCCGGATTGGTGGCGGCGATCGCCTGCGCCACCGGGCCGGCGTCGATCTTGCCCTGGGTCGGCCACTGCTCGCCGACCCAGGTGACGTCGGGCCGCTTGGCGGACAGGAGCGTCTTGAACACCGCGACGGCGGACTGGCCGTATTCGTAGTTCGGCGCAATCGTGGCCCAGCGCTTGGCGGGCAGCTTGGCGGCTTCCTCGGCCAGCATCGCGGCCTGGACGTAGTTGGAGGGGCGCAGGCGGAAGGTCTCGGCGTTGCCGTTCTTCCACACCAGAGCGTCGGTCAGGGGTTCGCCCGCGAAGTAGAGGATGTGCTTCTGCTTGGCGAAGTCGCTGACCGCGAGGCCGATGTTGGAGAAGAAGCCGCCCGCCAGCAGCACCACGCCCTCGCGCGACACGAGGTCGTTGGCGGCCGTCACCGCCTCGCCCGGCTTGCCGGCGTCGTCCTTGGAGACCACCACCAGCGTCTTGCCGTCGATGCCCCCATGGGCGTTGATCTCCTCGACCGCGAGCTGCCAGCCCTTGCGGTAGGGCTCGGTGAAGGAGGGCAGGGCCGAGTAGGAATTGATCTCGCCGACCTTGATCTCCTCGGACCAAGCCTGCGGAACCAGACCTGCCGTCACCAGCGCGATCGCGACCAACGCCTGTCTCATCCCATGTCCTTCCACTATCAGCGCAGGCCGTCCCGGCCCACGATCTCGTCCGCCGCCAGGCCGCCCACGCGGGGCAGGGGGCGGCCGCTGTCGGTCACGGCGACCGCGACCAGGATCTCGCGGGCGCGCGGCGCATCGGCGAGGCGGATCTCCATGCCGTCGAAGTGGCTGCGCACGAAGGCCGCGTCCTTGTGCCCGAGCGGGATGTCGAGCGACGCGCCCGGGCCGCCGCGCTTCTTGTTGGAGGGGATCAGGGCCGCGCCCGTGCCGAGCACGGCGCGGATCGGCGCCCCCATGCTGGGGTGCAGCAGCGCCGCGGCGTGTTCGAGCTCGCCGTCCTCCCCCACGAGCGCGGCCTTGCCGTAGCTTTGCACGGCCTCGCCCGCCATGCCGAGCGCCTCGAGGGCCCGCCGCACCAGGAGGCCGCCGAGCGCCTCCCCGATCGCGATCAGGGCGGACAGGTCCTCGACATAGACGCCGGCGTGCGGATTGGCGATGACCGCGGCGGCCGCGGCCCGCCGCGTCGGCGGATCGACCGGGCGGCCCATCTCGGTCCGCACCTCCTCGACCACGGTGACGATCTTGCGGATCGCAAGGTCAGGCATGCACGAGGCTCCGCGCGGTCGCGACCGGGCAGCCCCCGGCCACCCGCACCCGGCCCTGCACCTGCAGCGCCGCCCCGGCGATGAGGCCGCGCGCCAGCAGCCGTTCCGCGCAGGCGAGCCCGGCCCCGAGGGCGTGGGCGATGTCGGCGTCGGACAGGGGATCGACCGCGCGGGTCACGAGGCGGTCGCCGAGGTCGCTGTCGGGCTGAAGCGCCCGGGCGGGGGTGCGCGCGACGGCGGGGTGGCCGGGCAGGTCGACCGCGTTGGCCACGACGGTCGCGGCCGCATCCGCCTCGGCCGCTGTGCGGGCCAGCACCGTGACGCTGTCCGCGATGCCGAGGCTGAAGGAGCGTCCGCGCCAACCGCTGGTCGCCACCCCGCGCGCGGCGTTCCTGCCGCCGACCACGAGGTCGCCCATGAGGCTCGGCCGGTCGGGCCGGTCCACGAGGCCGATGCGCAGCGTGTGGCCGGGCGTGCAATGGAGCGCGATGTCGCCGCCGTTGTTCACATAAGCGCGCTCGAGGGGTGCGGCGCGCGTCATCGCGGCCAGCACGGCGTCGGCCACCGCGCCTGCCACGGCGGCCATGGGCGTGATGAAGGTCTCGCCCGAAAACGGGGTGACGGCGGCCTCCATGGCCTGTGCGACCGGCCCGGCGAGGCGGCGCGATCCGGGCTGCGCCCCCTCGCGCAATACCGCGAGCTCGGTGCAGAGCTCGTCGAGCAGCCCAACGAGGCGTCCGGCCGCCGCGCGGTTGGCGGCCGCGATCGAGGCCGGATCGCCGAAGGCCTGCACGACGAGGTCGATGGGCCCGTCCTGCAGGTGCAGCCGCCGCCCGTCCGGCAGCATGCGGGCGTGGGGCATGCGCGTCACCGGTGCAGCGCCCTCACGGCATCGGGCACGCGCGGCCAGGGATTGCCGGCGCGCTGGGGCAGCATGCGCCGCCCCTCGGCGGGGCTGCGGAACGCCGAGAGCGGGCGCACCTCGTCC
>CAXUMV010000233.1:1909-6026 GCA_964252065.1 uncultured Lichenihabitans sp. | reverse complement strand
GTGGGCGAGCCTCAAGCTCTGGCGCATACCCGGTCTCGGGCCACCGGTCGGGGCGGGCGGCGGAGAGGTCGCGGAGGACGAACGCCGCCTCGAGCCCGGCTCGTGAGGGAAATCGCACGGAACAGGCCGCGTCGCCTTTTCGGCGGGCGCGGGCGGACTATCTACAGCCTTGTCACAAGAGGGGGCAATCGCATGGGTATCATCTTCACCATCATCATCGGCTTTCTGGCCGGCGTGATCGCCAAGTTCATCATGCCGGGATCGAACGAGCCGAGCGGGTTCATCCTGACCACCATCCTGGGCATCATCGGCGCCGTCGTGGCGACCTATCTCGGCCAGGCGGTGGGCTGGTACGGGCCCAACGAGGGCGCAGGGTTTATCGGGGCGATCGTCGGCGCGATCATCGTCTTGGGCATCTGGGGCTTCTTCGCCCGCCGCTCGACCGTCTGATCCTCGCGCGCCGCCCCCGGGCCCAATATCCGGGGGCGGCCGTCCGCCTCACAACTCCTTGATGTTGGCCTTGATCGGGCAATATCCCGTCGCCCCGCGGAACGCCAGGTAGCCGCCCACCACGAGCGCCGCGATGTTGAGCAGGGGATTGGGCCGCGGCCGGGCCGCGGCGGCCGCGATCGCGAGCCCGGCGATCACCGACAGGCTGCGCTCGCTCATCGACACGTTCTGCTGCTCCGGCGGATAGCTCGGCAGTTGCATGCTCATCGGGTCCTGGTCCTTCCTTTGGAGGGGCGCGCCGGACGCTCCGGCGGCCGCTGCCTCGCGAGGTAACCGGCAAGATGCGGGCGGAGTTGCACGGGGAGCGGCCGCTTAAGGTCTGTCGGACAACGTCGGCCTTGACCGATGCGCCATCATCGCGAGGCGCCGTGGCGATCCAGGCTTACCCGCGTGGACCGGTGGATTGCCACGCTTCGCTCGCGGTGACGGCACCCCGGTTGTTGAAACAGCCGCTCAGGACATGACCATGTCGCTGGTCCGCTTGGCCTTGTCGGGCGGCTCGACGTGGATCGAGACGCGGGCGTGTTCGACGACCTCGCGCAGCGCACGCTCGAGCCGGTCGCAGATTGCGTGGGATTCGGCGACCGTCATGTCGCTGGCGACGACAAGGTGGAAGTCGATGAAGGTGACCCGCCCGGCCTCCCGGGTCTTGAGGTCGTGGATCTCGATCGTGCCGTCGCGATGGCAGGCCAGCACGCTCTGGATGAGGTCGAGCCGGCCGGCCGGCACGGCCTCGTCCATGAGGCCGGCGACGCTTTCCTTCATGACCGACCAGCCCGACCACAGGATGTTCAAGGCCACCAGGGCCGCCACGATCGGGTCGAGGGCGAGCTGGCCCGTGATCATCACCAGCACGACCCCCGCCACCACCCCGAGCGAGGTGTAGACGTCGATCATCAGGTGCCGACCGTCGGCGGCCAGCGCCGGCGAGCCGGCCTTGCGGCCCGTGCGGATCAGCAGGACTCCCCAGACGGCGTTGACTACGGTCCCGATCCCGCTGAACAGCAAGCCCAGACCCGGCGAGCCGATCGCGTGCGGGTGCTGCCAGCTCCCCCAGGCTTCCCGCAGGATCGACACCGCGGCGAGCACGATGCAGACCCCCTCGAGGATCACGGAGAAGTACTCGGCCTTGCCGTGGCCGTAGGGGTGGTTGCGGTCGGCCGGCTTGGCGCTGAGCCGGATCGCCACCAGCGCCGCGACCGCGGTCACGACGTTGATGATGCTCTCGAGCGCGTCCGAGTAGAGCGCGACGCTGCCGGTCAGCGCGTAGGCGAGCGCCTTGAGGAGCAGCACCAGCACGCCGATGAAGATGCTGCCCGTCGCAAGCGCCAGAACTTCGGTCATGAGCGTCCCCTGCCCCGACGGCGGGCCCGGGCGGCTGGTCCCAACAGACGGTGAGGACGCCGGCCGGTCAACCCCCGAAGAGGCGCTGGAGTAGATCCCGGTCGTCCGCCGAGGCGCCCTCGTCCGGGCCGGACGGGATGGCGGCGGGCGGCAGCAGCGCGCGGGGATCCCGGCGGGGCGGGGCCGCCTCGTCGGCCACCCCGGCCAAGGCGGGCGCGAGCGACAACGGCGCGCCCGGCCGCGGCACGGGCGGCCGGATCGCCGCCATGGGGCCGGAGGGCGCCACCGGGCCGCGGGCCGTATCGGCCGCCGGCGGGGGCAGCGACGGCGTCCCGGGCGGAGTGGGCGCCGCGAGGCCCGGCAAGGGTACGATGGGGACCGGCCGCAGGGCCGCCTGCATGAAGCGGCTCCACACCGCGACCGGCAGGCTGCCGCCCGAGGCCTTGCGGGTCGGGGAGTTGTCGTCGTTGCCGATCCACACGTCGGCGATGAGGGCGCCCGTGTAGCCGACGAACCAGGCGTCGCGCCAGTCCTGGCTGGTGCCGGCAGCTCCGCCTTGCGGGCGGTGCCCGAGACCACGACCTCGCGCAGCATCGCATTCATCTCTCCCACGGCGACCGGGTCGACCACGCGCCCGAAGCCGGTGCCCTTGCGCTGGTAGAGCAGCGTGCCGGAGGCGGTCCTGACGCGGGTGATGATGTGGGGCTGCACCCCGAAGCCGCCATTGGCGAAGGGCACATAGGCGCTCGCGAGCTCGAGGGGGGTCACCTCCGAGGTGCCGAGCGCGACCGAGGCGTTGGGCTGGAGGTCGGACACGATGCCGAGCCGGTGGGCGGTGCGGATCACGGCGCGCGGCCCGACCTCGACGGCGAGGCGCACCGCGACGGTGTTGAGCGATTGTGCCAGCGCGCGGGTGAGCGACACCGGCCCCAGATACTCGCGCGAGTAGTTCTCCGGCTGCCAGCCGCGGACGCTGACGGGGGCGTCGTCCCGCACCGTCTCCGGCGTCATGCCCTTGTCGAGCGCGGCCAGGAACACGAACGGCTTGAAGGCCGAGCCCGGCTGGCGCTTGGCGGAGGTCGCACGGTTGAACTGGCTGTCGGCGTAGCTGCGCCCTCCGATCAGCGCCCGGATGCCGCCCGTGGGGTCGAGGGCCACCAGAGCGCCCTGGCTGGCCCCGAACTTGTCGCCCCTGGCGTTCAGCTCGTCGGTCAGCGCGCGCTCGCCGGCCGCCTCGAGGGCGGGATCGATCGTGGTGGTCACCACGATGTCCCCGTCGATGGCGCCGATCGTGTCGTCGAGCACGTCCATCACGTAGTCGGCAGCATAGTTCACCGCCCCGCCGTCCCGCTCCTTGACGGCATGGGCGGGCGCGGCGAGCGCGGCCTTCGCGGCGGCGGGGGTGACAAAACCTTCCTCGACCATGGCGGCCAGCACCTGCGCGGCGCGGTCGGCGGCGCCCACGGGGTTGCGGTTTGGCGCGAGCTTGGTCGGCGCCTTCATGAGGCCTGCCAGCACCGCGGCTTCCGGCAGGCTCACGGCCTTGGCGCTCTTGCCGAAATATTTGTGGGCCGCCGCCTCCACCCCATAGGCGCCCGAGCCGAAATAGACGCGGTTGAGGTAGAGCTCGAGGATCTGGTTCTTGGAGTATCTGTGCTCGAGCCAGAGGGCCAGGATCGCCTCCTGGATCTTGCGCGAGAGCGTGCGTTCCTGGGTCAGGAACAGGTTCTTGGCGAGCTGCTGGGTGAGGGTCGAGCCGCCCTGCATCCCGCTCCCGCCGGCGGCGTTGCGGACGAGCGCGCGCGCGATGCCGAACGGGTCGATGCCGAGATGGGCGTAGAACCGGCGGTCCTCGATGGCGATGAAGGCGTGCGGCAGGTCGGGCGGCAGATCGATCAGGCGGACGGCGGCGCCCCCGGTGTCGCCGCGATTGGCCAGGACGCTGCCGTCGGTGCCGAGGATCGCGATGTTGGGCGGGCGCTTGGGCACGGTCAGCTGATCGATGGGCGGCAGCTCGCGCGCGTAGAAGGCGACGAGCCCCACGAGGCCGATGCCGGCCCAGACCCCAAGCACAACGCCCCAGGTGAGAAGCCGCAGGAGGAGGCTGCGCCCGCCCCCGCGCCGGCCGCCGCCGCGCCGGCCTCCGCGGGGCGGCTGCCGCTTCTCGTCCACCGCCACGGCCGGCCGGAACTGCGGCTCGAGGCGTTCGCGCCGTCCGCTGCGCAGCGGCCCGGTGGCGGCCGTCCGATCGCCCGGCGCGATG
>CAXUMV010000233.1:0-1899 GCA_964252065.1 uncultured Lichenihabitans sp. | reverse complement strand
GAGCTGCGGCTCGCGGCGCCCCGACCGGCCGGTTCGTCCGCCTCCGCCGCTAGCCATCCGCTCCTGCTCGTCCGATCCGTGATGCGAGGCGCCGTGCCGACCGTAAGGACGGCGACTTAACGGCCGGTAACGGGCGCGTGAGGCCCGGTCACGGCCGGTCTCGTCCCGCAAAGGCCTGCCAGCGCGTCTCGAACGCGGCCTTGGCCGCGGCGTAGATCGGCTCGTCGAAGCGCACGAGATCGGCGAGCGCGGCTTCGAGGCGGGGCGTCATCGCGACCGGGGGAGGCGCCGCGCCCTTCATGCGCCGCGCGAGCCGGTCGGTCTGGTTGCGCGGCTTCACGGTCCTGGGGGCCTTGAGCCCGAGCTGCGCGCAGGCGAGCGCGACGCCCTGGTCGAAGCGCTCAAGGACGATCACGGCATCGAGGCCGCGCACCCGGGCGAGCGCCCGCTCGACCGCCACGGCCGGGACCCGGCCCGTCGACACGGCCGGGGCGCCGCGCAGTTGCGCATAGGTCAGGCTGAAGGCCGCAAGGTAGTGGTTGAACACCTCGGGGGCGCGGCGGACGCGCTCATCCTCAAAGAAGGCCTCCGGACCCATGGCGTTCGCCATGCGGGCGAAGGCGTTGATGCCGTGCCGCCCGCCGAGCGCGTGGCCGGCATGGAAGCGGTAGAACGAGACGAGGCGGGCCCGCGGCTCGCGAAAGACGCTGACGGTGCGGGCCGGCCGGCGCAGGAGGCGGAGCGCGCCGACGTCGAAATGGCCCGACAGGAGATCGAAGCGGTCGAGCTCCGCGCCGGTGTAGAGATGCAGGTGGTCGTCCTTGACCGGGCAGATCCGGCCGGGCGCCACATGGGCGGCGAGCACGTCGTCGAGCGTGAGGCCCCCCGTCTTGTGCAGGTGCAGGAACACGATGGGATCGCGCGGGACGCCCGGCACGAGGCGCGAGGCGAGGCCCCGGAGTCCAGGGGCCCGGCGCTCACCGGGCCCTAGAGGAGGCCGGGGGAGCTGCTCGAGGCTGCGCACCGGCAGGTCGTCCGCATCCGCAAAGGGGGGCAGCGCCGCGGGCCGCGGGGGGACGGCGCCGCCGAGCGCCGCCACGTCCTGGGGCAGATCGTCCCGCCGGGGATCGGCCGCAAGCCCGGCCATGAACGCCTCGCGGGCCTCCGGGAGCCGCCCATCGCCCCTGAGCAGGGAGCCGAGATGGACCGCCGCGTCCACGGCGCCCGGCGCGACGTCGAGCGCGGCCCGGTAGGACTGCTCGGCCTCGCGCGGACGCCCCAGCTGGCGCAGCACATGGGCGTGCTGCACCCAGAGGTCGTCGCGCCGCGGGTTGATGCGCAGGGCACGGCGGTAGGCGTCCTCGGCCTCGGCCCAGGCGCCCCGCGCGTTGGCCGCATCGGCCGCCACCACCAGGGGCCCGAACGGTTTCAGCGGATCGGGCGGGGCGAGCAGCAGGCGGGCGAGACGGTTCACGGCCCGGTCCTTGCGGGCCGATTGCGGCGGCGCCGCGGCACGCTTCCCTTGTGTCAGGCCGCGACGACGCGGACCCGTTCGCGGCACGCCGTGTAGACCGCGCTGCCGGCGATCACCGCCGCGCCGACCGCCATGGAGAGGTGCGGCACCGTGCCGAGCAGGGCGAAGCTCAGCCCGCTCGCGACGATCAGCTGCAGATAGGTGAAGGGGGCGAGGAGCGAAGCCGGCGCCATGCGGTAGCCGATGACCTGCAGCACGCTGCCCGCCGCCCCGCACAGCCCGACCACCAGGATGACCCCGAACTCGGCCGCCGTTGGCATCACGAGGTCGAAGGAGGCGGCGGCCGTCAGCAGCAGCGTCCCGACGCCGGTCGTGTAGAGGATCGTGGTGCGCGCGTCGTCGTCCCGGTTGAGCCGGGTGCAGAT
>CAXUMV010000232.1:4319-6109 GCA_964252065.1 uncultured Lichenihabitans sp. | reverse complement strand
CCGATCGTCAAGTTCTCGGTGGACTGGTGGAACACGCTCCACCAGCCCGCCTCGGTGTTCCGCATGGGCGGCCCGACCATCGATCCCGCGATGCTCTGGCCGCTGCTCGTGATGGCGGTAGGGGCCACCACCCTGTTTGCGGCCCTGCACCTGGCCGCGACCCGCAACGAGGTGCTGCGCCGCCGGGTGCGCCGCCTGTCGATGAGCATGGCGGCCACAGCGCCGCCGAGCGTCGGGCGCATGCAGCCCGCCGCCTCCGTCCTCCAGTCTTGACGCGCCCGCGATGCCCGAGCCCCATCTCGGCTTCATCGTCGCGGCCTATGCGGTGACCGCCGTCGTGATCCTCGCGACGATCGCGGCGGTCGCCCTCGACTACCGGGCGCAGAAGGAGGCCGTGGCCCGCCTGTCGCGCGCGTCCGCGCCTCGGGAGGAGGCATGACGAGCGTTGCCGAGCCGCGCGAGGCGCCGCGGACCTCGGTCCTCCGCCGCGTGCTTCTGCTGCTGCCGCTCGCCGTGTTCCTCGGCCTTGCCGGGCTGTTCCTGCTCCGGCTCGGGGCGGGCGATCCTTCTATCGTGCCGTCGGCGCTGATCGGCCGGCCCGCGCCCGCCATCGACCTGCCCCCGCTCGCCGGGGTCCCGGTCCCGGGCCTCTCGAGCGCGGATCTGGCGGCCGGGCATGTGACGGTCCTCAACGTCTTCGCGTCCTGGTGCGCCGAGTGCCACCAGGAGCACCCGGCGCTGACGGCGCTGGCGCAGGATCCGGCGTTCGAGGCGACTGGCGCGAGCCTCGCCGGGCTCGTGTACAAGGACGACCCCGACAACGCCCGCCGCTATCTCGGCGCCAAGGGCAACCCCTTCGCGCGCCTTGGCACCGACCGGAGCGGCCGCGCCGGCATCGATTTCGGCGTCTACGGCGTGCCCGAGACCTTCGTGATCCGCGGCGACGGCGTGATCGCCTACAAGCTCGTGGGCGCCCTCACGGCCGAAAACCGTCCGGCGCTCATGGCCGCCATCGCGGCTGCTCTTCCCTTCTCCCGCCACGCGGGAGAAGGTGGCACGGCGAAGCCGTGACGGATGAGGGGATCCTCACGCTCGTGAGTCCCCTCATCCGCCCTGTCGGGCACCTTCTCCCGCGAGGCGTGAGAAGGACCTCTCTGCCTACCGTCGGGCGTCGGCGAGGCACTGGTGCTCGGATACCGCGTAGACCCGCGCCCGGCCAAGCGCGTGGACGATGCGCGAGCCGGCCGCGAAGAGCCGCGCGAAGGCGATGTCGTGCAGGTTGAGGCCGCCCGCATAGGCCCCGAAGGCCGGCATCACGCAGCGCCGGCCGTCCGACACGAAGGAGCGGCGGCGGACGGCCCCGCTGCGCCCCGCCACGATCGCCACCGGATGCAGGTGTCCGGCGACTTCCCCCATGCCGTCGCCGGGCTGGGGCTCGTGGCGGAAGGTCAGCGGCCCCAGGCTCCAGGCGGCCGCCACCTCGCCGGCGACATTCTGGGGCGGCAGGGGATCGTGGTTGCCCGCGATCCAGAGCCAGCTGCGGCGGCGCGCGAGGCGCGCCAGCATCTCTCGGTCGGCCGCCGAGAGCCGCTCGGCCGCGAAGGGATCGTGGAAGCTGTCGCCCAGCGCCACGACCCGGCGGGGCGCGTAGCGGTCGATGAGCAGCGCGAGGCGGCCGAGCGTCGCGGCCGTGTCGTAGGGCGGCAGCATGGACCCGCGCCGGGCGAGCGAGGAGCCCTTCTCGAGATGCAGGTCGGCCACGACCAGCACGCGCTCGTCCTCGTCGACCA
>CAXUMV010000232.1:2654-4276 GCA_964252065.1 uncultured Lichenihabitans sp. | reverse complement strand
CGGGTCGGCGGGCCGCGCCAGCCGCGCGGGTTTCGCACGGCGCCGGGGATGGCTCCTGCCGTATCGCCGCCATCCCGCCCAAGCGCTTCCTCCACCAGAACATCGGCCGCCTCGGCCAGGATCTCGTCCTGTGCCTCGCCGTAGACCGGCTCCCGGCCGATCTCCAGCATGATCGGCACCGCCAGCGGCGAGATGCGCGGAAGATGCTTATGGATGATTCGGCCCTCGATGCGCGACAATAACTGGCCGAGCCGTTCGAGATCGAGGAGTCCGGTTGCCGCATCGGCGCGGGCGGCCCGCAGCAGGATGTGGCCCGGCTCGTAGCGCCGCAGCACGTCGTAGACGAGATCGGTCGAGACGGTGGTCTGCCGCCCCGTCTTCTCCCGCCCCGGAAAGCGCCGCTCGATCAGCCCGCCGATGATCGCGCATTGGCGGAAGGTGCGCTTCATCAGGGCGGATTCCTGCAGCCAGTCCTCGAGGTCGTCGCCCAGCATGTCCTGGGCGAACAGGTCGTCCAGCGACTCGAGCCCGGAGGTCGCGCGCGCCCCCACGTCGGCGCGCGACCAGATCGCGAGCGCGTAGTCGTTGGCCACGAACCCCATCGGCCGCAGGCGCGCCCGCTCCATGCGGCGGGTCAGCAGCATGCCGAGGGTCTGGTGCGCGAGGCGCCCCTCGAACGGGTAGGCGATGAGGAAATGCCGCCCGCCGCGGGGAAACGTCTCGACGAGCAGCGCCTCGGGCGGCACCAGGGCTGACTTTTGCCGCTGCAGCTCGAGCCATTCGGTGACCTGCTCCGGCAGCTCGCCCCAGCGGGCGGGATCGGACAGCATCGCCCGGACGCCGGCCGCCAGATACGTCGAGAGCGGGAACTTGCCGCCCGCGTAGGAGGGGACCTTGGGCGTGTCGCTGGTGGTGCGGCTGCACAGCGCCTCGTTCTCGACGATCCCCTGCAGCGCCAGGACCTCGCCCCCGAACAGGAAGGTGTCGCCCGGCACCAGCGTCTCCAGGAAGCCCTCCTCGATATCGCCGAGCACCCGGCCGCCGAAGCCGCGGCCGAGGGGCTTGGCAGGCGCATCGGCAGCCTGCGGGCGGCCGCGCACGAGGCGGACCTTCAGCATCGTGGCCTCGATGATGGTGCCGATGTTCATGCGGTAGTTCTGGGCGAGGCGCCCGTTGCCGACGCGCCAGAGGCCCTGCGCGGTCTGCTTGATCTTGGCGAAGCGGTCGTAGGCGCGCAGCGCGTAGCCGCCGGTCGCCACGAAGGCGAGCGCGTCCTCGAAGGTCTCGCGGGAGAGATCGGCGTAGGGCGCGGCGGTCAGTACCTCGGCGTAGAGAGCGTCGGCCGCGAACGGCTCGGCGCAGGCCATGCCGAGGATGTGCTGGGCCAGCACGTCGAGCGCGCCGACGCGGGGCGGGGGCGTATCCTGCAGCCCGGCCGCGGCGGCGTCGATCGCGGCCCGGCATTCCAGCACCTCGAAGCGGTTGGCCGGGATCAGCAGGGCACGCGAGGGCTCGTCGAGCCGGTGGTTGGCGCGGCCGATGCGCTGGGTGAGCCGGCTCGACCCCTTGGGGGCGCCGACATTGACCACGAGGTCGACGTCGCCCCAGTCGATGCCGAGGTC
>CAXUMV010000232.1:0-2644 GCA_964252065.1 uncultured Lichenihabitans sp. | reverse complement strand
CCTCCACCTTGCGGCGCTGGCCGACGTCGAGCGAGCCGTGGTGCAGGGCGATGGGCCAGTTCTGCGCGTTGACGGCCCAGAGATCGTGGAAGAGCTGCTCGGCCTGGAAGCGCGTGTTGACGAAGAGCAGCGCCATGCGCGCGTCCCCGATCGCGGCATAGAGCTCGCCGATGGCGTGGCGCGCGCCATGGCCCGACCAGGGCAGGCGCTCGCGCGTGTCCAGCATCTCGAGGTCGGCCCTGGCGCCCTCCGGGGCGACCACCAGGGCGGCGGACTCGGGCGGCCCGCCGGTGAGGTAACGCCGCAATTCGTCGGGTTCGCGTACCGTCGCGGAAAGCCCGACCACCTGCACGCCGGGCGCGAGATGACGCAGGCGGGCGAGGCCGAGGCTCAGGAGGTCGCCGCGCTTGCTGGTGACGAGCGCGTGCAGTTCGTCGAGCACGATCCGGCGCAGGTCGCCGAACAGGGGCCGCGCGTCGGCGTTCGCGAGCAGCAGGGCGACCTGCTCGGGGGTGGTGAGCAGGATGTCGGGCGGGTCGCGCCGCTGGCGCTGGCGCTTGCCGGCCGAGGTGTCGCCGGTGCGCGTCTCGATGCGGATCGGCAGCCCCATGTCGGCGACGGGGATCTCGACGTTGCGGGCGACGTCGACCGACAGCGCCTTCAGCGGCGAGATGTAGAGCGTGTGAAGGCGCGGCACCGCCCCGCGCGGGTTCTGGGACAGCTCGACCAGCGAGGGCAGGAAGCCGGCCAGCGTCTTGCCCGCCCCGGTCGGGGCGATCAGCAGCGCGCTGCGGCCGGCCTCGGCTTCGGCCAAGAGGCGGAGCTGATGCGGCCGCGGGCTCCACCCGCGCCGGCCGAACCAGTCGAGGAAGCGGGGCGGCAGCGTCGCGGGGAGGGTCGGGCGATCAAGCACTCCTGCAAGCTAGGGCTTGCGGGCGACCGCGACGAGTCCCGGCACCGGGCGGCCGGCCTCCAAGCGGGTCGAGCCCTCGGCGAGGTGCGTGAGGTCGAACCCGGCCCCGGCGATCGCCGCGCGCAGATAAGCGGCCGAGTGGCTGACGCGCATGTCGTCCCCGAGCCGCACGGGAGCGTCCTCGCTCCGCTGCGCCGTGAAGACGAGGATGCCGTCCGTAACGAGGACCCGGGCCACCTGCGCCAGGATGGCGTCCAGGGTCCCGCAATAGACGAAGACGTCGGCGGCTAGGACGAGGTCGAGGCTGTCCGCCGCCCGGTTCGCCAGGGCGTCGGCGATGGGGCCGACCGAGAGGTCATCGTAGAGCCCCGTGGCGTCCGCCCGGCGGACCATCGCCGGGGACAGGTCGACGCCCTCGAGCCTGTCGACGGCGTGGCGGATCGCCCGGCCCATGAGGCCCGTGCCGCAGCCGAGGTCGAGCGCCTTGCCGTAACGCGAGGGCGCGCCGGACGCCGCCAGCGCCTCGCAGAGGACCGCCGGTCCGCGATAGGCGAGCTCGTGCAGGAGGTGCTGGTCGAAGCGGGGCGCGTAGTCGTCGAAGAGCGCCGCCACATAGGCGGCCGGAAGGTCGGGCGCGCCGTCCCGTCCCTGCAGGCGGCCGGCGTGGACGCTCGCGCCGAAGACGCCGTCTCGATCGTGCACGGCCGCCGCCGCGTAGGCCGCCGCGGCCGCCTCGCGCGCCCCGCTCCGCTCGGCCGCGGTGCCGAGCGCCATCAGGGCCGGCACCCAGTGAGGCGCGAGCTCCAGCACCTGCCGCAGCAGATCGGCGGCCGCATCGAAATCGCCGTCCGCCATCATGGCCTCGGCATAGGCGAAGCGCCGGTCCGCCAGGAGATCGCCGGAGGAGCGGGACGGGGCGCCCGTGGCTTGCGGCACCCGCACCGTCATTCGTCAACCATGTTCGAAACAGGGGTGGTCGGATCCGCAGCCATGGCAGGGGATTGAAGGATTTGGCAGTTCACAATCCGATTGCCGTGACGTACGACCCATAACACCCGCGGCGTTGGATTCGAAGTCAAGCGCCGAAAATTATTTTCTGCGCGAGTGGAACCGCCGCGCAACACCTGCGTTCTACACACTTCGGAATTTGCTTCGGGAGAGAGCAATGACGTCAGTTTTCACGAAGTCGCTGGTCGGCGGCATGGCGGGCCTAGCCCTGCTGGGCACGGTGGCCTCGACGCCGGCCGAGGCGCGGCGTGGCGGGGCGATCGCGGCCGGCGTCATCGGCGGGCTTGCGCTGGGGGCGATCGCCGGATCGGCGGCGGCCAACGCCAACGGGTACAACGGCGGCTATGCGCCGGCCTATGCGGCTCCGCAGCCCTATTACGGCGGCGGCTGCTACTACCAGCGTCAGCCGGTCTATGACGAATACGGCGAACTTGTCGGCCGTCGGCGCGTTCGTGTCTGCGAATAGACGGAAACGGTTTCGGACGGATTGAGCGGAGAGGGACGATGGAGACGGTTCGGTCATCGCGGTCCATGAAGCGGTTGGGGCTGCTTCTCATGGGTTGCTTCGTCGTGGTGCCGCTCGCGGCAGCGCCCGTGCTCGGCCAGTCGGCCTTCCGCCCGCTCACCATCGGCCATTCGATCAAGGTCGCGCAGGCCTTCGGGCCGAACGACGAGGACTGCATCTTCGTCACGCGCCGCGTTCCCCGGCCGAACGGCATGACC
>CAXUMV010000231.1:0-6213 GCA_964252065.1 uncultured Lichenihabitans sp. | reverse complement strand
GGTGACGCCGCGCCGCGTGCTCGCGCTGGCTCTCCCGCTGACGCTCTCCCACATGACGACGCCGCTGCTCGGCGTCGTCGGCTCGGCCGCGGTGGGGCGGCTCGGCGATGCCGCGCTGCTCGGGGCCATCGCGCTCGGAGCCGTCGTCTTCGACTGCCTGTTCTGGTCCTTCGGCAGCCTCCGGATGGCGACCGCCGGGCTGACCGCGCAGGCGGTGGGCGCCGGCCGCCCGGCGGACGCCGACCTCATCCTCGCCCGCGCCCTCGCGCTTGCGGGGGTGATCGGCCTCGGCATGATCCTGGCCCAGGTCCCGATCGGCCGGGCCGCCGCCGCGCTGATGGGGGCGGGTCCCGGGGTCGACCGGGCTCTCGCAGTCTATTTCGGCATCCGCGTCCTGGCCGCGCCCTTCACGCTCGCCAACTACGCGATCCTCGGCTCGACGCTGGGCCGCGGGCGCAGTGATCTCGGCCTCGTGCTCCAGGTCGCCATCAACCTCGTCAATATCGGGCTGACGGTCGTGCTCGTGCTCGGCCTGGGTCTTGGGATCGCCGGGGCGGCGGTGGCCAGCGTGGTGGCGGAGGTGGCGGGCGTCGGGCTCGGGGCGGTCGTGCTGGCGCGGCTCGGCTCCCGCCTCACGGCCGTCCCGGCCAGGGCCGTGGCCGACCGGAGCGCGATGCTCAGGATGCTCGCGGTCAACCGGGACGTCATGATCCGGTCGGCCGCCCTGCTGGTCGCCTTCGCGGTCTTCGCCGCGCGCGGCGCGCGGTCGGGCGAGGCCGTGCTCGCCGCCAACGCGGTGCTGCAGAACATCTTCCTGGTCGGCAGCTATTTCCTCGACGGCTTTGCCACCGCGGCCGAGATCCTATGCGGCCAATGCCTCGGCGCCCGCGACGAGACGGCGTTCCGACGCGCCGTGCGCCTCGTCCTTGCGATGTCGGTCGGGTTCGGGGCGGTGGTCGCCGTCCTCGTGCTGCTGGGCGGCGGCGCCTTGATCGATGCCGTCACGACCAGCGCGGCCGTGCGCGACATCGCGCGCGCCTTCCTGCCCTACGCGGCGCTGTCCCCGCTCGTCGGCGCCGCGGCCTTCGCGTTCGACGGCATCTATATCGGGGCTACCTGGACGGCGGCGATGCGCAACCTGATGCTGGCCGCGCTGGCGATCGATCTCGCCGTGCTGGCGCTCGTCCAGGGCCTCGGCAACCACGGGCTCTGGATCGCGCTCCTGATCTTCCTCGGCGCGCGCGGCGCCGGCCAGGCCTGGCTCTACCCGCGGCTCACCCGCCGGGCCTTCACCCGACCGCGCTGAGCGCCGCGGCATCGGCCGCCGCCGCCGGGCCGAGCCCGTCGACCCAGCCCATCAGCTCGCGCCGCACGATCGCCTCGATCACCGCGAGCCCGTCGGGGCTGTCGTTGAGGCAGGGGACGCGCGAGAACTTCTCGCCGCCGCCATGGTGGAAGTACTCGGCGTTCTCCCCGCCGATCTCCTCGATCGTCTCGAGGCAATCGGCCGAGAAGCCGGGGGTCACGACCGTCATCCGCTTGATACCGGCGGCCGCCAGCGCCTTGACGGTCTCGTCCGTATAGGGCTGCAGCCATTCGGCGGGGCCGAAGCGGGACTGGAACGTGGTCCGCATCAGCGACGTGCTCATGCCCAGCCGCTCGCGCAGCAGCCGCCCCGTCTTGACGCACTGGCAGTAGGGGTCGCCCTTGAGCAGGTAGGCTTTGGGGACGCCGTGGAAGGAGGCGAGGATCACCTCCGGCTCGAAGTCGAGCGTCGCAAGATGGGCCTCGACCGAGCGGGCGAGCGCGTCGATGTAGGCCGGATCGTCGTGGTAGGGCGGAGCGACGCGCAGGGCGGGCTGCCACCGCATCGTCATCAGCGCCTCAAACGTCTTGTCGCAGGCCGTGGCGCTCGTGGCGGCGGCATATTGGGGGTAGAGCGGCACGAGCAGGATGCGGTCGCACCCTTCGGCCTTCAGCCGCTCCAGGGCCGAGCGGATGGACGGGTTGCCGTAGCGCATGCCCCAGTCCACCACCACGTCGCGGCCCGCGGGGCCGAGCAGCCCGGCATCGACGGAGGCCTGCAGCTTCTCGGCCTGCCCGCGCGTGATGGTCTTGAGCGGGCTCTCGTTCAGTTCGCGGTTCCAGATCGTGTCGTAGTCCCGCCCCTTGCGGCTCGGCCGGATGGTCAGGATGATCAGGTTGAGGATCAGCCACCAGAGGATGCGCGGCGTCTCGATCACCCGCCGGTCGGACAGGAACTCGGACAGGTAGCGGCGCATGGACCAATAGTCCGTCGCATCCGGGGTGCCGAGATTGGACAGCAGAACGCCGATCTTGCGGCGCCGCACGGCGGGGTGGCCCGGCGGCAGCGGGCCGGTCGTGGCCTCGCCCGTAGGAGGCTGGACGGAGACGTTCAAGAGACCCTCGTGGCGTTGCGCGGTTCCTGTGTGCCGGGCCGCCGACGGCCGGCAGGCCGCTCAGCGCTTGACGTCGGACGGCCGCGTGGCAATCGCAAGCGCAGGATTGAACACGAGCTCGCGCTCGAGCCTCGCCCGCTCCCGCTTCGCAGCCGCCCGCTCGGCCGCGCTTTCCGACATGACCACGCCGCGCTGCCGGACAAGGAGGCCGGGGCGCGGCTTTTCGGCGCCGTCGGCCGCCTGCGGGGGCGGCACATCGGGCAGCTGCGCCGTGGTGTCGACCGGCGCCATGGCCGAGGGCGGCACGGTCCCGGAGATATTGCGCCACAGGCTGCAGAAGACGCTGCAGGTGGGGACGTCCACGATCGTATCCTCGGCCCGGGCCGGCAGGGCGAGGAGCGTGAACACGAGCGCGACGGTCAGACGAGCGGTCATCAGCGAAGTGTAGCAGCGGCAAAGCCGCAGGACAACCGGTCGAAGCGGTTGCCGGTAAGGGCCCTTCTCCCGCGCGGCGGGAGAAGGTGTCCGAAGGACGGATGAGGGGAGTCCTCGGTCCCTGCGAGTCCCCTCATCCGCCCTGTCGGGCACCTTCTCCCGCCACGCGGGAGAAGGGCGAAGCTGGGACCGGCACGCCGAAGAAATGCTGCACCGGACCATGGCCGCTGCCGACCGTGAGGTCGCCGCTGCGGCGCAGGGCCTCGGTCAGGTAGGCCTTGGCGCGGTCGACCGCGCCGGGCAGGTCCGCGCCCTGCGCGAGGCCGGTCGCGATCGCCGAGGACAGCGTGCAGCCCGTGCCGTGCGTGTTGGCGGTGTCGATGCGCGGCGCGGTGAAGACCCGCATGGTCCGGCCGTCGAACAGGACGTCGACCGCCTCGGCCCCGGACAGGTGGCCGCCCTTCACCAGCACGGCGCGCGCGCCGGCCTCGACCAGCGCGCGCGCCGTGTCCTGCATCGCCTCGAGCGTCGTGGCGACCGGCCGTCCGGCAAGCCGGGCGGCCTCGGGCAGGTTGGGCGTGACGAGCCTCGCGCGGGGCAGCAGGGCCTGCAGCATCGCCTCCACCACACCGGGCGTGCCGAGGGCGTCGCCGGAGGTCGCGACCAGCACGGGGTCGAGCACGATGTTCTGGGCCGCGTGCGCGGCCAGGCGCCCGGCGACCGCGGCCACGACGGCGGCGTCGGCCAGCATGCCGATCTTCACCGCGTCGACCCGGATGTCGGCGAACACGGCGTCGAGCTGGGCGACCAGGAACGCCGCGGGAGGCACGTGCACGGCCGTGACGCCCTGCGTGTTCTGCGCCGTGAGGGCGGTGATCGCCGCCATGCCGTAGCCGCCGAGCGCGCCGATGGTCTTGAGGTCGGCCTGGATGCCGGCCCCCCCGCTCGGATCGGAGCCGGCGATGGACAGGACGTTCGCGATCATGACCCGTCCTTGCGCAGGAGCAGCAGGGCCTCGCGGTGCTCGCGATGCCAGAGATACAGGCCGGAGGCGACCACGATGCCGGAGCCCAGCACCGTCGAGCCGTGCGGCACGTCCCCGAACAGGACGTAACCGAGCAGGACCATCCAGATCAGCTGCGTGTAGCTGAACGGCGCAAGGATCGAGGCGGGCGCCCGGGCATGGGCCAGGATGACGAGGGTGTGGGCCGCAGCGCCGATCGTGCCGATGCCCACGAGCCCCGCCCACACGGCCGCGCTCGGCGGGGCGATCCACACGAAGGGCACGACCGGGGTCAGCAGCACCGCGCCCGACAAGGTGGAGTAGATCAGCGTCGTGCGGGCCGGATCGCGCTGGGCGACCAGCCGCGTCAGCATGTTGTAGCCGGCCCCGAACCCCACATTGGCGATGCTGAGCAGCATCGCGGGGTGCACCTGTCCCGTCCAGGGCTGGACGACGACCAAAACCCCGACGAACCCGAGCACGATGGCGGCGAGGCGCTGCGGCCCGACCCACTCGCCCAGCACCGGCCCGGCCGCCAGGGCGACGGCGAACGGCAGGGCGAAGTTGATCGCCGTCGTCTCCGACAGCTGCAGGTAGTGGACGGCCGTGAAGTTGACGACCGTCGAGCCGAACAGGAAGCCCGAGCGGATCAGCTGCAGGCGCAGCCCGTTGCTGCGCAGCCTGTACGGCGCCTTGAACGGGTTGCCGACCACCAGCGCGATCAGCGTCGCCCCCACGTAACGCGCCCAGACGATCTGCAGCAGCGGCAGGTGCGTCCCGAGCCATTTCGCCGTCGTGTCGAGCGCCGCGTAGAAGACCATGGTGGCGCACATCAGCGCGATGGCGGTCATCCGCTGCCGCTGCGCGGCATCGGTCCCGATGTCGGGTCGGCTCGCAGCGACGCTCATGCTCGGCCTATCCACCGCGGCGGTCTCCCGGGCGAGGTCGCCGGACCAGGGCCGACCTCGATCATGCGATGGCCTATCGCGGCGGGCGCCGGCAGACCAGCGCCAAGACCTTGACCCCCCTCATTCGCCGCGATCTGGTGTCCGTCAAGGGCCGGCTTCTGCGGCTGGCCTCGCGACGAAGGGGGTGTGCCGGCCGTGACGATGCTCGAAGGACTGTCGGCCTTTCCCATCACGCCCGCCGATGCCGGCGGCCGCGTGGACGTGCCGGCCCTGCGCAGCCTCCTGTCACCGCTGGTCGCGGCGGAGGTCGACTCGATCGGGCTGCTCGGAAGCACCGGCAGCTATCCCTATCTCACGCGAGGGGAGCGCCGGCGCGCCGTCGAGGCCGCGGTCGATGTCGCCGGCGGCCGGGTCCCGGTGCTGGTGGGGGTCGGGGCGCTTCGCACGGACGAGGCCGTGCAGCTCGCCTCCGATGCGCGGGCCGCCGGGGCGGCCGCGGGTCTCCTCGCCGCCGTCTCGTACACGCCGCTGACCGACGACGAGGTGTTCGCGCACTTCGCCGCGGTGGCGCGCGAGAGCGGCCTGCCGCTCTGCATCTACGACAATCCCGGCACCACGCACTTCACCTTCACGCCCGCCCTCATCGGCCGGATCAGCCGGTTGCCGGGCGTGGTCGCCCTGAAGGGCCTCGCGCCCGACCCGCAGGAGTTCGCGGCGCATCACGGAGCGCTGCGCGCCCTGGTGCCGGACGGCTTTTCGGTCGGCTATGCGGGCGACTGGAACGCCGCCGAGGCCCTGCTGGCGGGCGGCGATGCCTGGTACAGCGTCGCGGGCGGCCTGTTTCCGCAGCGCTGCCTCGCCATCGTCCGCGCCGCGCGATCCGGGGACGCGGCGGAGCTGCGGCGCCTCGACGCCGCCATGCAGCCGCTCTGGACCCTGTTCCGGAAATACTCCAGCCTGCGCGTCGTCTATGCGGCCGTGAACCAGCTCGGCCTGAGCCGGGCCCAGCCGCCGCGCCCGATCCAGCCCCTGCCGGACGCCGTGCAGGACGAGGTCGCCGCGGCGCTCCGCCGTCTCGACCTGTCCTGAGCCGTTCACGGCTCCCACGCCGCGAGCCGCCGTTCCACGCGTGCCATGAAGGCGGCACGGCGCTCGGGCGTGGTGTGGTTCATGTCGTAGCAGGCGAGGTACTCGCAGCGGCCGCGCACGGCGATGTGGGCGCGGATCATGCGCTTGACGAGCCGGCGCGGGGGATCGCCCATCAGCATCGCGCGCCAGCGCTCGCCGCCATAGGTGCACACGGCCGCCAGGCGCCGGACATGGCGGAGCGTGAAGACGAGGTTGCCGCCCGCATCGAGATCGAAGGCGACGCCGGGCAGCCAGACCCGATCGAGATAGCCCTTGAGGATCGCCGGAAACCCGAAATTCCAGACCGGATAGACGAAGA
>CAXUMV010000230.1:0-6219 GCA_964252065.1 uncultured Lichenihabitans sp. | reverse complement strand
AGGAAGTCGTTGACGCGGATCGCCAGCGCCATGATGTCGTCGATCTCCTGGGGCGCCGCCCAGCCGAAGGCGGTGATGTGCTCCTCGGACACCATGGGGTCGTTGAGCCCGTCGTTCTTGTAGTAGAACTCGATGATCGAGCGCGGCAGCTGCGTGCCCTCCTCGATGCCGAGGCGCGTCGACAGCGAGCCCGCCGCCACGTTGCGCACCACGACCTCGAGCGGGATGATCTCGACCTCCTTGATCAGCTGCTCGCGCATGTTGAGGCGGCGGATGAAGTGGGTCGGCACCCCGATGTTGTTGAGGTGCTGGAAGATGTACTCGGAAATCCGGTTGTTCAGAACTCCCTTGCCGTCGATGATCTGGTGCTTCTTGGCGTTGAAGGCGGTGGCGTCGTCCTTGAAGTGCTGGATCAGGGTGCCGGGCTCGGGTCCTTCGTAGAGAACCTTGGCCTTCCCCTCATAAATGCGACGGCGGCGATTCATGGGGATCAACCGGGGCTTGAGAAAATCCATGGGTCGGCCGGGGCTCCTGTGTTTTAAACCGTGGACGGGCAGGAGCTGCCATCCGCGGTTCGATTGTCCGGCGGGCGCTGGAGAGGAGAAAGCGCCACGGCGGAATCCCTGATCGAGACCACTCAAATGTCTTACGCGATTGCTCCAGCAAGCACAACGCAAAGCAGGCCCGGGGGTTTTCCGGGCCGGTTCCTGCCGGCCGTCGGACGCGATCCGGCGCCGGGCTCATGCGTTAGGGAACGCCGGCGCCCTCCCGCTGGGCTGTCCTGCCGGGGCGGCCCGGCCTAGAATGGGCACCGGGCAGCCCGCGCCAACAACAAGGACCACCGGAAATGACGACGTTCGACGACCGCGAGGACGCTTTCGAGCGCCGCTTCGCCCACGACGAGGCCCTCGACTTCAAGGCCCGCGCGCGGCGGACGCACAAGCTCGGTCTCTGGGCGGCCGGCCAGCTCGGCCGGGAGCCGGGCGAGGCCGGCACCTATGCCGATGCGCTCGTCTCCCTCGAGGTGGGAAGCGGCAGCGAGGCCGTGGTGCACAAGGTGCTGGAGGATCGCGGGGCCGCCGGGCTCGAGCGGAGCGAGGCGGAGGTGAGGCAGCACATGGCGGCCTGGCTCACCGAGGCCGAGCGCGAGGTCCGCGCCGGCTAGGCGCCCGGCGGAGCCGGCCCGATGCCGTTCGCCGTGCCCGACCTGATCGCCCTTCTCGATCTCGAGACGCGCGGGCCGGACAGTTTTCGGGGCACGAGCCCGCAGACGGGATGGCAGCGGGTCTTCGGCGGCCTCGTGGTCGCCCAGGCGCTGGTCGCGGCGACGAGGACGGTCGAGGCCCGCACGCCGCATGCGCTGCACGGCTTCTTCATGCGGCCCGGCGATCCGGCGGTGCCGATCGACTTCGGCGTGACCCGGCTGCGCGACGGCCGCAGCTTTGCGACCCGCCACTGCCTCGCCCTGCAGCATGGCGTTCCGATCTTCACGCTGACGGCGTCCTTCCAGGCGCCCGAGGCGGGGTTCGACCACCAGATCGCGATGCCGGACGTGCCGCCGCCCGAGGCGCTGCCGAACGAGGCCGACATCCTGGCGCGCTTCGGCGCGCGCCTGCCGCCGGGGGTCCGGCGCTATCTCGAGCGCGAGCGCCCCATCGAGCTGAGGCCCGTGAGCCTCGGCCGCTTCACCGCGCCCCCGGGCGCGAGCCCGGCCCTGCCGGCGCAGCAGGTGTGGATGCGCGCCAGGGGCGCGATGCCGGACGACCCGGCCCTCCACCGCGCCGTGCTCGCCTACCTGTCGGACATGACGCTGCTCGAGACGGCGCTCGTCGCCCACGACCGCTCGCTGTTCGAGCCCGGGCTGCAGGTCGCGAGCCTCGACCATTCGCTCTGGTTCCACCGGCCCGCGCGCGTCGACGAGTGGCTGCTCTACGCCCAGGACAGCCCGAGCGCCTCGGGCGCCCGGGGCCTCGCCCGCGGCAGCCTGTTCACGCGAGACGGCACGCTGGTGGCTTCCGTAGCCCAGGAAGGGCTGATCCGCGAGCGCCCGCCCCAACCGGCCACGCTGCCCAAAAATTAGCCATTGAGCGGATCACTCGGCCAATTGCGGCCCTTTTGAGCCAATCCGCGCCCGAATCCGGCCGCTGTGCCGGGAGCGCCGGCTGGCACGTGGCTTGATAGCGATGGGGAGATTGTAAGCGCGAGCGCGGGCGACAGAAGAGGTCAGCCGGGTCGCCAAATGGGGTTTGCGACAATGAAAATCGTCATGGCGATCATCAAGCCGTTCAAGCTCGAGGAGGTGCGCGATGCCCTCACGGCGGTCGGCGTGCACGGTCTCACGGTGACCGAGGTCAAGGGGTACGGCCGGCAGAAGGGACATACGGAGATCTACCGCGGGGCCGAATATGCGGTGAGCTTCCTGCCCAAGCTCAAGATCGAGGTCGCGGTCGCGGCCGAGCTTCTGGACTCCGTCATCGATGCCATCACGGCGACGGCCCGCACCGGCCAGATCGGCGACGGCAAGATCTTCGTGACGCCGCTCGAAAAGGCGGTCCGCATCCGGACCGGTGAAAAGGATTCGGACGCGCTCTAGGACGAGCCGTGCCGCGCTTCATCCATGCTGGAGTTTAAGATGATGGTGTTACCGAAGTTGACGCAACGGCGGGTGGCGGTGGGGTTGGGCCTGCTTGCCGTGCTGGCCACGGCGGGAGCGGTTTACGCACAGACCCCCACGCCGCAGCCGGTGGCCCCACCCGCTGCGCCGACGCCCGACAAGGGCGACACGGCCTGGATGCTGATCTCCTCGGCGCTCGTCCTCATGATGGCCGTGCCCGGGCTCGCGCTGTTCTACGGCGGGCTCGTGCGCAGCAAGAACATGCTGTCGGTGCTGAGCCAGGTCATGATGATCGTCGCCATGGTGGGCGTCATCTGGGTCGTGTGGGGCTACTCGGAGGCCTTTACGGACGGCGGCGCCTACAGCCCCTATGTCGGCGGGCTGAGCAAGGCCTTCCTGAGCGGCGTCGGCCCGTCCTCGACGGTCGCGACCTTCTCGAACGGCGTCGTCATCCCGGAACTCGCCTACATGGTGTTCCAGATGACCTTCGCGATGATCACGCCGGCGCTGATCATCGGGTCCTTCGCCGAGCGCATCAAGTTCTCCGCCCTTGCGGTCTTCACCATCCTCTGGGTCACCTTCATCTACTTCCCCATCGCCCATTGGGTCTGGTACGTGGCGGCGCCCGACGACATCGCCAACGCGGCCAAGGCCGTGGCTGCGGCCGGCACGGATGCCGCCGCCAAGGCGACGGCCCAGGCCAGCCTCGACACGCTGATCGGCAGCACCGGCTGGCTCGCCCAGTCGGGCGCGCTCGACTTCGCGGGCGGCACCGTGGTGCACATCAATGCCGGCATCGCGGGCTTCGTGGGCTGCCTGCTCATCGGCAAGCGGATCGGCTACCCGCGCGAGCCGATGCCGCCCCACTCCCTCACCATGACCATGATCGGCGCCTCGCTCCTGTGGGTCGGCTGGTTCGGCTTCAACGCCGGATCCAACCTCGAGTCCAACGGGGTGACGGCGCTCGCCTTCGTGAACACCATGGTGGCGACCGCGGCGGCGACCATCTCCTGGCTGTTCGTCGAGTGGATCGTGAAGGGCAAGCCCTCGCTGCTCGGCATGGCGTCCGGCGCCGTGGCCGGTCTGGTGGCCGTGACCCCGGCCTCCGGCTTCGCCGGACCGATGGGCGCGGTGGTGCTGGGGCTGATCGTCAGCCCGGTCTGCCTGTTCTTCGTCTCGGTCGTGAAGAACAAGCTGGGCTACGACGACGCGCTCGACGTCTTCGGCGTACACTGCATCGGGGGGATCATCGGCGCCATCGGCACCGGCATCCTGGTCGCGCCGGCCCTGGGCGGCACCGGCACCACGGACTACACCAACTTCGCCAACGGCAATGTCGGCACCTATGACATGGCCACCCAGGTCGTCAACCAGTGCAAGGGCGTGCTGGCGACGCTGGTCTGGTCGGGCGTGGGATCGGCGATCCTCTACAAGATCGTCGACCTCGTGATCGGCCTGCGCGTCTCCCCCGAGAAGGAGCGCGAGGGGCTCGACATCGCCGAGCACAGCGAGCGCGCCTACAACTACTGACCCGTCCCGCGCCTGGCGGAGACACGAAGGGGCGGCCTCGCGGTCGCCCCTTCGCGGTTTCGGCCCCACGAGGGGCAATCGTTCAAACTCGTTAACCATTGCGCACTAGTCTTGCGGCGATCGACCTCGGCGCCGGAGCAGTCCCGGTGCGGCGGGCCGTCGGGCCTCGGACAGCTCCATGCGCACGTCGACCTTTTCGCCTGCGGACTACCTCTCCGATGCCGCGCGGGCCTTCCTGGCCCGCCGCACGGCCGAGATCCTCGGCCTCGTGCTGCTCGGCGGCTTGGTCGCCCTCGGGCTCGCGCTCGCCTCCTGGTCGGTCAAGGATCCGAGCTGGAACCATGCGGCCAGCGGGCGGGTCCACAACCTCGTCGGGCCCGTGGGCGCGATCCTCGCCGACCTCATCATGCAGCTCTGCGGCGTCGCGGTCGTGGCCGTGCTCATGCCGCTCGCCTGCTGGGGCTGGCAGCTCCTGACCGTGCACCGGCTCGACCACCTGCGCTTCCGCGTGGTCCTCCTGCTGGCCGGCGGGGGCGCGGCCGCGGCGCTCGCCTCGATGCTGCCGGTCACCGACCGCTGGCCGCTGCCGACCGGGCTCGGGGGCGTGATCGGCGACGCCCTGCTGGCCCTGCCCCGGCACCTCTGCGGTCAGGCGACCCCGCTGCTTATCGGGCTCGCGGCGGCCCTGGCCGCCACCGCGATCATGACGCTGACCGCCGCTGCGGGGCTCGGCTTTGCGGCGGGTTCCGGCGACGACGAGCCCTCGTCCTTCGACTGGGTCGCGGCCCCGGCCCGCCGGCCGAGCGAGGAGGACCGCGACGGCGAGCCGGGCCTCGCGCTCGTCTCGGTCGGGGCGGTGGTGCATGGGCTGCTCAGCGCCGGGTCCGCCCTGCGCCGGCTGGTCGCCGGCAAGCCGGACCGCGAGGCCTCCGGGGGGGAGGCGGAGCCCGCGCCCGTCGGCTTCGCGCCCCCGGTCCAGGCGGGACCCCGCTATGCGGTGCCCCAGCGCCTGGAGCCGACCTTCGGGCCCGCGGTCCGGCCTGCCGCTGCGACGCCGGTTGCGGGCGCCGAGCCGGCTTCTCCCTTCGCCCCGGACCAGCCTGGGCCGGCCGAGCCGCCGGCCGCGCGGGCGCCCAAGGGCTACCGGCCAAGGCGCCTCGGGCAGGAAGAAGCCGAATACGAGCTGCCTCGCGTCGGCTTCCTGGCCGAGCCCCGCGTCTCGGCCGGCCACCGCATCTCGGACGACTCGCTCGAGCAGAACGCGCGCCTGCTCGAGGGCGTGCTCGAGGATTTCGGGGTGCGGGGCGAGATCATCCACGTGCGGCCCGGGCCCGTGGTCACGCTTTACGAGCTCGAGCCCGCCCCGGGCATCAAGTCCTCCCGCGTGGTGGGGCTGGCCGACGACATCGCCCGCTCGATGTCGGCCATCTCGGCCCGCGTCGCGGTGGTGCAGGGCCGCAACGCCATCGGCATCGAGCTGCCCAACCAGCGCCGCGACACCGTTTATTTCCGCGAGCTCGTCGCCGCCGAGGCCTTCGTCGAGGCCAAGCACAAGCTCGCGATCGCGCTTGGCAAGACGATCGGCGGCGAGCCCGTGATCGTCGACCTCGCCCGCATGCCGCACCTCCTGGTCGCGGGCACCACCGGCTCGGGCAAGTCGGTCGCCATCAACACCATGATCCTGAGCCTGCTCTACCGGCTGAAACCGGAGGAGTGCCGCCTCATCATGGTCGATCCCAAGATGCTGGAGCTCAGCATCTACGACGGCATCCCGCACCTGCTCACCCCCGTGGTCACCGATCCCAAGAAGGCCGTGGTCGCCCTCAAATGGGCGGTGCGCGAGATGGAGGACCGCTACAAGAAGATGAGCAAGGTCGGTGTGCGCAACATCGACGGCTTCAATGCCCGCGTGGCCGAGGCGAGGGCCAAGGGCGAGACGATCACGCGCACGATCCACGCCGGGTTCGATCGCCAGACCGGGGAGGCCCTCTACGAGCAGGAGGTCATGGATCTGGCGAGCCTGCCCTACATCGTGGTGATCGTGGACGAGATGGCCGACCTCATGATGGTGGCCG
>CAXUMV010000229.1:4684-6221 GCA_964252065.1 uncultured Lichenihabitans sp. | reverse complement strand
ACCATGACGTGCCGGGCGACCGTGTAGTCGTCGAGCGAGAGCATCGACAGATCCTTGCCGTAGCCGGACGCCTTGACCCCGCCGTGGGGCATCTCGTTGACCAGCATGAAATGGGTGTTCACCCAGGTGCAGCCGTAGCGGAGCCGCGCCGCCGTCGCCATGCCGCGGCCGATATCCTTGGTCCAAACCGAGGACGCGAGGCCGTAGTCGGAGTCGTTGGCCCAGGCCACCGCGTCCTCGACGTCGGTGAAGCGCGTCACGGACACGACCGGCCCGAACACCTCGCGACGGACGATCTCGTCCTCCTGCCTGGCCCCGGCGATGACCGTCGGCTCGTAGAAGAAGCCCGGGCCCTCGCCCGCCCGGCCGCCGGCGAGGACCTCGACATGGGGCAGGGCCCGGGCGCGGTCGACGAAGCCCGCGACGCGGGTCCGCTGCCGCTCGCTGATGAGGGCGCCGATCTCGGCCTCCTCCCCGCTGTGCGGCCCGAACCTGATGCTGGAGGCCGCGGAGGCGAGATCGGCCACCAGCTTGTCGTAGACCTTCGCGCCCGCATAGACCCGGCACGCCGCCGTGCAGTCCTGGCCGGCGTTGTAGTAGCCGAAGGTCCGCAGCCCGCCCACGACCTCCTCGAGGTCCGCGTCGTCGAACACCACGACGGGCGCCTTGCCGCCGAGCTCCAGATGGGTGCGCTTGATGCCGGCGGCGGCGGCCTGCAGCACCTTGGCGCCCGTCCCGACATCGCCGGTCAGCGAGACCATGCGCACCGCGGGATGGGCGATCAGCGCCGCGCCGACCGTGGCCCCCCGGCCCACCACGAGGTTGAAGACCCCGGGCGGCAGCAGGCCGGCCGCGAGCTCGGCGAATTTGAGCGCGGTGAGGGGCGTGTGTTCGGAGGGCTTGAGCACGATGGTGTTGCCGGCCGCGATCGCCGGGGCGACCTTCCAGGCCAGCATCATGAGGGGGTAGTTCCACGGCGCAATCGAGCCCACGACGCCCACGGGATCCCGCCGGATCATGCTGGTGTGGCCGGCCATGTACTCGCCCGCGACCGCGCCCTGCATGCAGCGCACCGCCCCGGCGAAGAACCGGAAGCAGTCCGCGATGGCAGGGATCTCGTCGGCGAGCACGCGGGCGTAGGGCTTGCCGCAGTTGAGGCTCTCGAGCCGGGCGAAGGCGGCGCCATCGGCCTCGAGCGCGTCGGCGATCTTGAGGAGCACCGCCGACCGCTCGGCGGGGCTCGTGCGCGACCAGCTCTCGAAGGCGCGTTCGGCCGCCTGCACGGCGGCGTCGACCTGGGTCGCGCTGGCTTCGGCGACCGTCTCGATCAGATCGCCCGTCGCGGGTCCGATGATCGCTTCGCCCTCGCCCTCGCCGGGCACGAAGCGGCCGCCGATCAGCATGTCCAAGCGCATGGCTCCCCCCGCGTCCCGGCGCGATGCTACGGGCGATCAGCCCTCGCGTTCAACTGCTATTCGCGCGCTGCCGGCATCGGGATGCGCGGGACAGGGCGGCACGCTTCCGCTCAGGACGGCGC
>CAXUMV010000229.1:0-4674 GCA_964252065.1 uncultured Lichenihabitans sp. | reverse complement strand
AAACGCGGGGCGCGCCGGCGCCGAACGAGGGCCGGGAGCCCCGCCATGATGCGTCCACCCAGGCCGAACGGGACGCCGCCAAGCTGCGCCTCACCGCGCTCGAGATCGAGACGCTGGCCGCTGCGGCTGCCGTCTGTCGCCAAGCCGATGTCGGTCGCCTTCGGGCGAGACGAGCTTCCCGCGCTGGTGCGAGACGGGCGGGCGCTATTCGAGCACCGGCGCGGGATGGATCCCGGCGGTCGGCTGCTGGATCTGCCGGGGCTGAACCACTTCACCATCTACCGCGAGCTGTCCCATCCGGATTGGGCGCTGGTGCAGGAAGCGCTCCGCCTCGCTTCGCACGTCATCGGGTCCGGATAGATCGGCAGGCAACACGTCATTAGGAAAAATCGTTTAATGTCTTTGGCGTGTTCACGCCATCAGGGGCATTCGTCGATGACGACCGTCAGCGCCACAGGGCCAACGCGGATCCAGTCGTGGATGGTGCCCAAACTCTTCGGACCATCGACGCCAGATCAGGCCGGCGACCCAGCGAAGGAACCGCTCGACACGGTCATGTCCCTGGCCAAGATGTCGGGCGCCACGGCGGATGCTGTCGGCACCCTCAGACACGGCGGCTCCAATCGACAGAGTGCCGCGCTGAGCAACGCGATCGTCAAACGGCTCAACGCCATGACGTCCGACCAGATCACCGAGGCAATGTATAGCGGCAAGGGGCTTGCGTTCGCCGGCGGTCTCGTGGACAGCCCAAATACGACATTTGTCAGCATCATGAAAAATTACACGGATTCAGCTGATCGGTATCGAGAGTTTGCGGCCGACGACGCATCTTCTGCTGATCAGCGACAGGCATCCGCCGAACAGGCGGTGCATATCGACAACCTTGTGGCGACCCTGCAAAAGGCGTTCGACGACAAGACGCTGGTCTTTCACAAAGCTTCCGAAATCGAAGGGCTTGATTTCCGAGAACATATTGAATTCAACGACGATTTGACGGCTCCTTCGAGAGGGGCCGATCTATACGATATCAACAGCTCGTATTTGACGGAAAATCATTTGGAAGATCACATACTTGGTGTAGCTGGCATCACTCTGTTCATGTCTTGGTGAACGACGGGTCGAAGCGGACGATCGTTCATCAGCTAAGACCACGCTGCATTGAGGACGACCGGTGTCGAATGCGGGGTCGTCTTTGCGAGCGCAGCGAAGCAATCCATATCGGGCCTCCGCACCGGTGCCTGGATCGCCACGGCGCTGACGCCCCTCGCGGTGACGTGGAGCGCTTCGGCAGTGAGGCTGCACGCGCTTTCACCGGCGCGGTCCGATGGTTCATCCCCGGACGCGCCGGGATGCGAGGCGGCGCAAGCTGGTGTATGTCGGAGGTTCCGGGGCGAACGCAGGCGCTGCCTGGCGCCCGACGCGCGGCCTCATCCGACAGGGATCGTGGACCATGAACAGCCATCCGGCCATCGCCAAGGGGCGTGTCGCCGTGATTACCGGCGGGGCGAGCGGCATCGGGCTCGCGGCCGCCAAGACGTTTGCGTCCGCCGGCCTCAAGGTCGTGATCGCCGACCGGCCGGGCGCCGGGCTGGAGGCGGCGCTCGCGGCGGTCAAGGATGCCGCCGAGGTGCCGGCCGACGTGCTGGCCGTGCCGACCGACGTCAGCCGGAGGGCCGAGGTCGAGGCGCTGAAGACCGCCGCCTACGAGGCCTTCGGCGAGGTCGGCGTGCTGATGAACAATGCCGGGATCGGCCCGATGGGCAAGGCGCTCGAGGCGAGCGAGGCCTGGGAGGCGCTGATCGGCATCAACCTCATGGGCGTTGTCCACGGCGTCCAGGCCTTCGCCTCGGCCATGGTGGGGCAGGGCACGCCGGGCGTCATCATCAACACGGGAAGCAAGCAGGGGATCACCACCCCGCCGGGCAACACCGCCTACAACGTCAGCAAGGCCGGCGTGAAGGTGATGACCGAGGGGACCGCCCACGACCTGCGCTCCATTCCCGGGTGCCTGGTCACGGCCCACCTGCTGATCCCGGGCTTCACCTTCACGGGCCTCACCGATGCGCCCGAAAAGCCCGCCGCCGCCTGGAGCGCGGAGCAGGTCGTCGACTTCATGCTCGACAGCCTCGGCCGGGGCGACTTCTACATCCTGTGCCCGGACAACGACGTGGACCGGGTGATGGACGAAAAGCGCATCGCCTGGGCGGCGCGCGACGTCATCGAGAACCGCCCCGCGCTGTCGCGCTGGCACAAGGACTACGAGGACGCCTTCGCGGTCTACATGAAGGCGGAGTAGGGCGCCTCAAGGCGCCACGATCTCGGCCGGGGCGGCCTCGGCCCGGAATGCCGCCGCAAAGAGCGCCTTGGTGTAGTCGTGCTGGGGGTCGGCGAAGATGTCGGCCGCCGGGCCCTGCTCGACGATGCGGCCCGCCCGCATGACGATGATCTCGGCCGCCAGCGCCCGGACGACCTTGAGGTCGTGGCTGATGAACAGGTAGGCGAGGCCGCGCTTCTTCTGCAGGTCGCGCAGGAGATCGACGATCTGGGCCTGCACCGACATGTCGAGCGCCGAGGTCGGCTCGTCCAGCACCACGAATTTGGGGTCGAGCACCATGGCGCGGGCGATGGCGACGCGCTGGCGCTGGCCACCCGAGAACTCGTGCGGGTAGCGGTCCATGGCGGCAGGATCGAGCCCCGTGTCGGCGAGGGCGCGCGCCACGATCTCGCGCCGCTCGGCGTAGGACAGGGCGCGGTTCTGGATGCGCAGGCCCTCCTCCACGATCTCGGCCACCGAAAGGCGCGGGGAGAGCGAGCCGAAGGGATCCTGGAACACGACCTGGATGTCGCGGCGGAGCGGCCGCATGGCCCTCCGGTCGAGCCCGTCGATGCGCCGGCCGAGATAGACGATGGGCCCTTCCGAGCGGATGAGGCGCAGGATCGCGAGGCCGAGCGTGGTCTTGCCCGAGCCTGATTCGCCCACGACGCCCACCGTCTCGCCTTCGCGCACAGCGACCGAGATGCCGTCCACGGCTTTCACGTGGCCGACGGTGCGGCGCAGGAAGCCGCGCCGGATCGGGAACCACACCCGGATGTCGTCGGCCTTCACCACCGTCGGGGCGGCGGCGTTGCGCGGCGGGGGGCTGCCCTTCGGCTCGGCGGCCAGCAGCATGCGCGTGTAGGGGTGCTCGGGGGCGGCGAACACGCGGGCCACCGGGCCCGCCTCGACGATGCGGCCGCGCTGCATCACCGCGACGTCGTCGGCGATGCGCCGGACGATGCCGAGATCGTGGGTGATGAACAGCATCGCCATGCCGAGGCGCGCCTGGAGGTCCTTGAGCAGCGCCAGGATCTGGGCCTGCACGGTGACGTCGAGGGCGGTCGTGGGCTCGTCGGCGATCAGCAGATCCGGACGGTTGGCGAGCGCGATGGCGATCATCACCCGCTGGCGCTGGCCGCCCGAGAGCTGGTGCGGGTAGGCGCCGAGCCGCGCCGCGGGGTCCGGGATGCCGACGTCGCCCAGGAGCTCGACCACGCGGGCGCGGGTCGCGGCCCGGCCCTGGCCGCCATGCAGGGCCATGATCTCGCCCACCTGCCGCTCGATGGTGTGGAGTGGGTTCAGGGAAGTCATGGGCTCCTGGAACACCATGGTGACCGCGGTGCCCCGCAGCCGGCGCATCTCGTCCTCGCCGAGGGTCAGGATGTTGCGGCCCGCAAGGTGGATCTCGCCCGTGAGCTCGACCGCCGAGGCGCCGTGCAGCCGCGCGATCGAGAGCGCGGTGACCGACTTGCCCGAGCCCGACTCGCCCACCAGCGCCAGGGTGCGGCCCTTCTCGAGCGTGAAGGACACGCGCTCGACCGCCGTCGTGCGCCGGCTGCCCTGGGCGAAGACGACGGACAGGTCGCGGACATCGAGAAGGGGAGCGCTCATGGCGTCGTGATAGCGCCGATCGAGGGCCTTGGACATCTCCCGGATGTCGTCATTTGACCGTCGCCTCCCGCCTCGTTCCGTGCCAGCATCGCGGGCAGGCAGCAGAAAGGCGCGACGTGCTTCTCAATCCGTTCGACGATCGGCCATCGGGGGCCAGGGCCAAGGCCGGCATTGCCTACGGTCTTCTGATCGCGGCCAACGTCGCGGCCTGGCTCTGGGCCTGGGTCGCCTTCGCGGACCGGCCCGCGCTTCTCGCCACGGCCTTCCTCGCCTACACGTTCGGCCTCCGCCACGCCTTCGATGCGGACCATATCGCGGCGATCGACAACGTCGTCCGCAAGCTGATGCAGGACGGCAGGACCCCGCTGTCGGCCGGGTTCTTCTTCTCGCTCGGCCACTCCACCATCGTGGTGCTGGCCTCGGTGGCCATCGCCGCGACGGCCGCCGCCATGCAGGGGAGCCTCGAGACCTTTCACGGCATCGGCGGGGTCATCGGGACGGCGGTGTCGGCGTTCTTCCTGCTCGCGATCGGGGTCGCAAACCTGTTCATCCTGCGCGGCATCTTTGCGGCCTTCTCGCGCGCCCGGCGCGGCGAGCGCATCGTCGACGAGGACCTCGACGCGCTGCTCGCGGGCCGCGGGCTGATCGCGCGCCTGTTCCGCCCGGTGTTCCGCGTCGTCTCGCGATCCTGGCACATGTACCCGATCGGGTTCCTGTTCGGGCTCGGCTTCGACACCGCGACCGAG
>CAXUMV010000228.1:0-6236 GCA_964252065.1 uncultured Lichenihabitans sp. | reverse complement strand
CTCGACCGGCTGGTGGGTCGGGCCGTCCTCGCCCACGCCGATCGAGTCGTGGGTGAAGATGAAGATGGTTGGCAGCTGCATGAGGGAGGCCAGCCGGATCGTCGGCCGCAGGTAGTCTGAGAAGATCAGGAAGGTCGCCCCGTAGGGCCTGATCTTCGACAGCGCGAGGCCGTTGCAGATGGCGCCCATCGCGTGTTCGCGCACCCCGAAGTGCAGGTTGCGGCCGTGCCGCTCATGCGCCGAGAAGGCGAGCGAGCCCTCGAAGGTCTGCCGGGTCTTGGTGGAGCTGTCGAGATCGGCCGAGCCGCCGAGCAGCCAGGGGTAGTAGGGCGCGAGCGCGTTCTCGACCTTGCCGGCCGAGTCGCGGGTCGCGAGGCCCTTGGCGTCGGTCGGGAAGCTCGGGATGGCGTTCAGCGCGGCCTCGGGCGTGATGCGGTGCTCCATGGCCTCGAAAGCCGCGCCGAGCTCGCCGTTGGCGGCCTTGTAGGAGGCGAAGAGCTGGTCCCAGCTCGCGCGCAGCTCGGCCCCGCGCTTGCCGACCTTGCCTGCGAAATTCTCGTAGACGCCGTCCGGCACCAGGAACTGGGCGTCCTCCGGCCAGCCATAGGCGCGCTTGGTGAGCTTCACCTCCTCGGCCCCGAGCGGCTCGCCGTGCGAGTCCTTCTTGTCCTGCTTGTTGGGGGAGCCGTAGCCGATGTGGCTGTCCACGATGATCATCGTCGGCCGCGACTGCTCGGCCAGGAAGGCGTCGAGCGCCGCCCGGATCTCGGTGAGGCTGGTGCCGTCCCGCACCGTCAGCACGTTCCAGCCATAGGCCAGGAAGCGGGTCGCCACGTCCTCGCTGAAGGTCCAGGAAGAGGGGCCGTCGAGCGTCACGTTGTTGCTGTCGTAGAGCCAGCACAGGTTGTCGAGCTTGAGGTGGCCGGCGAGCGATGCGGCCTCGCTCGCCACGCCCTCCATCATCTCGCCGTCCGAGCACATGACGTAGATGTTGTAGTCGATCAGCTTGTGCGCGGGCGTGTTGTAGTGGGCGGCGAGCCACTTCTCGGCGATCGCCATGCCGACGCTCATCGACACGCCCTGGCCGAGCGGGCCGGTGGTCGCCTCGACGCCCGTGGTATGGTGGTACTCGGGATGGCCGGGCGTCACGCTGCCGGCCTGCCGGAAGTTCTTGACGTCGTCCATGCTGACCGCGGGACGGTTGACGACCTGATCGTTCTCGTCCACCGCCTGCACCTTGGCGAGATGCAGCATCGAGTAGACCAGCATCGAGGCGTGGCCGGCCGACAGGACGAAGCGGTCGCGGTTGGGCCACAGCGGCTGCCCCGGATCGTAGCGCAGGTAGTCCTGCCAGATCGCATAGGCGACCGGGGCCATGCCCATCGGCGCGCCGGGATGGCCGGAATTTGCTTTCTGGACGGCATCGATCGAAAGCGTGCGAATCGTGTTGATGCTGAGGAGATCGATATCGACCATGGGTCGCGTTCCATGTTGGCGGGGGATCGCGGCGAGGCGGCGCTCCCCTGGTTGATTAACCACGTGACATGACAATCCCGTGTGGGGCGAAAAGCTGCTTGCCGATCCGCGGCTCAACGCAACGCGTGACGGTTCGGTTCGACGGCAGCCCAGCTTGTTCTAGGCTGTTCGAGGGTTTTGGGCCTTGCCTCCGGCAGGGTCAAGGCGAAAGCCGGGCCGGCGGCATCCCTGGCACCCGGCATGCCTGCCAGCAGGGCCCTTCGCTCCTCCGGGAAGAGGGGGCCGATCGCGCCGTTATCGTGTAGTTTGGACCGACCTTGCGAGGAACGCTGCCCCCATGACCTTCCGTCGCTTTGCCGTCGCGATCGGCCTCGTGTTCGCCGTGCTGGCCTCGCAGCTCCCCGAATTCACCCAGCAATACCGGCAGCGGCTGGGCGGGGCCATCGACGAGTTGACGGCCGCGGTCGCCGAGTTCGACCAGGAGGCCTCCGCCCAGTCGCTCAGCCGCGACCAGGGCATCGCGCGGCTGCAGGCCAACGGCGACACGCTGGCCCGGCAGCGCGGGGAAAGCGTCGCGGCCACGGTCGAGCGCAAGGACCGTCTCGGCCGCCAGCGGGAGGCGCTCGCGACCGCGGGGCCGGTCTCGCAGTATGCCGTGCTGGCCGACGGCCTCGACACCGGCATCGCCCGGCAGGCCTTCGGCGACTACCAGCCCGCCATCCCGACCACGACCGGCGGGTTCGTGGCGGCCGCGATCGGGCTGCTGATCGGCTGGCTGCTGACCCACCTCGTCGCCCTGCCGCTGCGCCGCCGCCGGACCGCCCCGGTCGAGCGCTCGGCTTAGGGTCGTGAGACTTGTCGGGAGGCCGTCATCGCGAGGCGCGAAGCGCCGTGACGATCCAGGCTGCGGTGCGGATGCCCGACCATGGATCGCTTCGCTGCGCTCGCGTTCGACACCGGGAGCGGATCAGGCGTCGTCCTCGATATCGAGCTGCGCGACGGCGGTCGCGCCGCCGTTGAGGCGCGAGGCGATGCCGTGTCCGGCCGCGACCGCGCCGAGGCACAGCACCACCGACAGCCCGACGTTCAGCATGGCCCGCAGGCCGGCGCCGTTGCGGATCAGGTCGAAGCTCTGCAGGCTGAAGGCCGAGAAGGTGGTGAAGCCGCCGCAGAAACCCACCATCAGGAACAGGCGCAGGGGCTCGGGGAGCGGGTAGCGGCCGCCGGCCAGGGTCAGCGTGCCGACGAAGCCGATCAGGAACGAGCCGGCGATGTTGATGAGGATGGTGCCCCAGGGTAGCGTCTGGCTGATCGGGGCCGCCCAGAGCCCGACGAGGTAGCGCGCCAGCGTGCCCAGGGCGCCGCCGAGCGCGAGAAGAAGCGCGACCGCCCAGCTCACCGCACGAGCACGTTGGAGAACTGCCAGGGATCCTCCCGGTCGATCTCCTCGGGGAACAGGCCGCCGCGGTCCTGGATCGGGGTCCAGTCGGTATAGGCACCGACCACCGGGCCGAGATAGGGGGTCTGCACCGCGAGGCAGCGCCTGAAATCCATCTCGTCGGCCTCGACGATGCCGGCTTGCGGGTTCTCGAGCGCCCACACCATGCCGGCCAGCACCGCGGAGGTGACCTGCAGCCCCGTCGCGTTCTGGTAGGGCGCGAGCGCGCGCGCGTCCTCGATGGAGAGCTGGGAGCCGTACCAGTAGGCGTTGCGGCCGTGCCCATAGAGCAGCACGCCGAGCTCGTCGATGCCGTCGAGGATCTCGGCCTCGTTCAGGATGTGCCAGGCGGGCTGCCGGACCCATTGCTGGCCGGCCATCTCGTGCAGCGACAGCACGGCGTCGTCGGCGGGATGGTAGGCGTAGTGGCAGGTCGGCCGGTACACGGCCCGGCCCTCCTCGCGCACCGTGTAGTAGTCTGCGATCGAGATGGACTCGTTGTGGGTCACGAGGAAGCCGTGCTGGGGGCCGGCCGTGGGGGTCCAGGAGCGAACGCGCGTGCCGGCGCCCGGCCGCAAGAGATAGATCGCGCAGTCGGGCCCGAAATCGTGGTGCCGCCCCTCGGGCGGCAGGCCCTTCTCGTGGGTGCCCCAGCCGAGCTCGGCCGGCTGCAGCCCCTCGGACACGAACCCTTCGACCGACCAGGTGTTCACGAAGGTGCCGCGCGGCTTGGGCGCGCGGGCGCGCTGGGTGTCGCGTTCGGCGATATGGATGCCCTTGACGCCGAGCGCGCGGGCGAGCCCGGCCCAGCCCTCCCGGCTGGTGGGCTCGGGTGCGCCGTGACGGGTGGCCGCCGCCACGTCGAGCAGGGCCTGCTTCACGAACCAGGACACCATGCCGGGGTTGGCGCCGCAGGTGGTCACGGCGGTGGGCCCGCCCGGCGCCGCCCGGCGCAGGTCCATCAGCGACTCGCGCAAGGCGTAGTTGGAGCGCTGCGACACGGTGAGGCGCGTGTCGGTGTAGAAGCCCGGCCAGGGCTCGACCACCGTGTCGATGTAGAGCGCGCCGATCTCCTTGCAGAGGCGGATGATTGCCGTCGAGGACACCTCGACCGAGAGGTTGACGCAAAAACCCTGGCGCCCGCCGGCGGTCAGCAGCGGCTTCAGCACGTCCGAAAAATTGTCAGGCGTGATGGCGACCTGCTGGAACGCGATGCCGCGGTCGTCCAGCAGCGCGCGGTCGGCGTCGTCGGGGGCGATGACGGTGAAGCGGGACTTGTCGTGCCCGATATGGCGCTCGATGAGGGGCAGGGTGCCCCGGCCGATCGACCCGAACCCGATCATCACGATCGGCCCGTCGAAGCGGGCATGCTGGGTCCAGGCGGTCATCGGGGGCTCCATGGTGCGGCGCACCGGGTTAGACCCAAGCGGGGCGTCACGGTCAAGCCGCGTGGGTGATGACCCCTGACCGGTGAGGCCCTTCTCCCGCCCGCGGGAGAAGGTGGCCGACAGGCCGGATGAGGGGATCCTCGTTGCCCAAAGCGCCCCTCATCCGCCCTGTCGGGCACCTTCTCCCCGCTTGGCGCGGGGCGAAGGGGCTCATCGGCACGGGTGCCGTTCACGTCGGGAGCTCATCCGGCGTCGCGTCTGGCTACGCCGCCAGGCGATACTCGCCTTCGAGGCGCGCCTCCACGAAGACGCCCGTCCCCACGACGCGGCCGCGGGCCCCGGCCAGGGCGCCGGGCACCAGCTCAAAGCCGAGGAAGCGCGCCTCGTCCACCGGGCCCGGCAGGACCAGCCCCTCGGTCGAGGCACGGCTGAAGCCGAAGCGCGCGTAGTAGGGCGCGTCCCCGACCAGGATCACCGCCTCGTGCCCGAGCCGGCTCGCCCGGCGCAGCCCATGCTCGATCAGCGCCCGGCCGATGCCGGCCGAGCGATGGGCGGCGTCCACGGCCAGCGGGCCGAGCATCAGGGCCTCGCGGTTGCCGGCCTCGACGTGCCAGAAGCGCAGCGTGCCGACCAGCGCGGTGCCGTGGGTCGCGACGAGGCTGAGCCCCTCGGCAGGCCGGCGGCCTTCGCGCAGCCGCTCGCACGTCTTGGCGAGGCGCGCTGCGGCCCCGAAGGAGGCGTCGAGCAACGCCTCGCGCGCCGCGACGTCACCCGACCGCTCGTCGCGCAGGCGCACGGGGCCGGCGACGGCCGGCAGGCTGCGCCGCCAGTCGGCCAGCCTGATCGTAAAAGGGCGTGCGGCAGCGGCGTCGGTCATGGTCCTCTCCAGGGAGGGAAGGAACGCGGCAGGTTGGGGTGAGTTTCAGCGCGCGCCGCACCAACGTCGCCGCGGCACGGGATCAGGCGGCGGAGTAAGGCGGACTGACGGGAGGGCGCGCGCCGGCTGGCGCCGCCCTCCCGGGGCCTTCAGATCACGTAGGACTTGAGCGGCGGGAAGCCGTTGAACCCCACGGCCGAATAGGTCGTCGTATAGGCGCCCGTGCCCTCGATCAGCACCTTGGCGCCGATCTCGAGGCTGACCGGGAGCGCATACGGCTCCTTCTCGTAGAGCACGTCGACGCTGTCGCAGGAGGGCCCCGCGAGCACGCAAGGCTCGGTCGCGTCGTGATCGAAGGCGGTGCGGATCGGATAGCGGATCATCTCGTCCATGGTCTCAGCCAGCCCGTTGAACTTGCCGATGTCGAGATAGACCCAGCGCATCGCGTCCGTGTCCGCCTTCTTGGAGATGAGCACGACCTCCGCCTCGATGATCCCCGCGCTGCCCACCATGCCGCGGCCCGGCTCGATGATGGTCTCCGGGATCTGGTTGCCGAAATGCTTGCGCAGCGCCTTGAAGATCGCCTGGCCGTAGGCCTTCACGGCCGGGACGTCCTTCAGGTACTTGGTCGGGAACCCGCCGCCGAGATTGACCATCTGCAGCACGATCCCGCGCTCGGCGAGCTCCTTGAACACGCCCGACGCCGCGGCCAGCGCCGCATCCCACATGCGCGGGTTGCGCTGCTGGGAGCCGACGTGGAACGACAGCCCGTAGGCCACGAGGCCGAGCCGGTGCGCGGTCTCGAGCACCCGCTGCGCCATCTCCGGCACACAGCCGAACTTGCGCGACAGCGGCCACTCGGCCCCTTCGCCGTCGCACAGGATGCGGCAGAACACCTTGGAGCCGGGCGCGGCGCGGGCGACCTTCTCGACCTCCGCCTCGCAGTCGACCGCGAACAGCCGGATGCCGAGCGCATAGGCGCGCGCGATGTCCCGCTCCTTCTTGATGGTGTTGCCGAACGAGATGCGGTCGGGCGAGGCGCCGGTGGCGAGCACCT
>CAXUMV010000227.1:2704-6269 GCA_964252065.1 uncultured Lichenihabitans sp. | reverse complement strand
GAGGGCGGGCGGCTCCACTACACGGAACGCGCCTCCATCGGTGCGGAGCGCGGTACGGTTGTGCTCCTGCACGGCGCCTCCGGCAACCAGGCCGACGTGATGCTCGCCCTCGGCGATCGCCTGGCCGCGCAGGGGTTCAGGGTCATCGCGCCGGACCGGCCCGGCCATGGTTGGAGTGACCGGCCGGACGGGGCGGCCGACGCCTCCCCGGCCCGGCAGGCGGAACTGCTGCGCCAGGGCCTGCGCGGCATCGGGGTCGACCATGCGATCGTGCTCGGCCACTCCTGGTCCGGCGCCCTGGCGGTCGCTTTTGCGCTCGACCAGCCCGACTTCACCGACGGGCTGATCCTGGTGTCCCCGGTCACCATGCCCTGGTCGACAGGCGTCGCCTGGTACTATGCCTGGGCCGGCTCGCCCGTGGTCGGCCCGGTGTTCAACGCTCTTGTGACGATGCCCGTCGGTCTTCTGGCGATCGAGCCCGGCCTCAAGTCCGTCTTCACGCCCCAGGCGACGCCGCCCGGCTATGCGGACCGGACCGGCGTGGCGTTGCTGCTGCGCCCCGGCGAGTTCACGGCCAATGCCCAGGATGTCGGAGGGTTGTCGGCCTTCCTCGCCACCCAGGCGCCGCGCATGGGATCCATCACGGCCCCGACCGCCATCGTGACGGGCGATCACGACGGCATCGTCTGGACCGCGCTGCACGCCTACGGAAGTGCGCGGGCGATCCCGGGCGCAAAGCTTACCGTGCTGCCCGGCGTCGGGCACTCGCCCCACTGGGCGGCGCCGGACAGCGTGGTCGCGGCCATCCTGGATGTCGCGGCGCGAGCCAAGGCCCGCCTCCCAGGACATCAGACATAGGCGAGCCGCACCATATTGGTCGCGCCCGGCGAGCCGAACGGGACGCCGGCCACGACCACGATGCGCTCGCCCTTGGCCGCGAACCCCTCCCCCACGCAGACCGCGCAGGCGCGCGTCGTCATGTCGTCGACGTCGCGCGCATCGTCGATCACCATGGCGTGCACGCCCCACACGATGGAGAGCCGCCGGGCGGCGTTGTTGTTCGGGGTCAGCGCAAGAATCGGCGTGCGCGGCCGCTCGCGCGCGATCCGGAGGCCCGTGGTGCCCGAGGCGGTCCACGCCGCGATGGCCTTGAGGTCGAGCGTCTCGGCGATGTCGCGCGTCGCGAACGCGATGGCGTCGGCGGCGCTGTCGGCCTCGTGCTCGGTCTGCTGGGAGGCGATGATCGTGGCATAGAGGGGATCGCGCTCGATCTCCTCGGCGATGCGGTTCATCATCTCGACCGCCTCGACCGGGAACTGGCCCGAGGCGCTTTCGGCCGACAGCATGACGGCATCGGCGCCCTCGAACACGGCAGTCGCGACGTCCGAGACCTCCGCGCGGGTCGGCACGGGGGCCGAGATCATCGATTCCAGCATCTGGGTCGCGACGACGACCGGCTTGCCGAGACGCCGCGCCCGCCGGGTGATCCGCTTCTGCAGCCCGGGCACCTTCTCGAGCGGCATCTCGACGCCGAGGTCGCCGCGCGCGACCATGATGCCGTCCGCGATGTCGATGATCTCGTTCAGCCGGGTGATCGCCTGCGGCTTCTCGATCTTGGCCAGCACGGAGGCGCGGCCGCGGGCGATCTTCTTGACCTCCGCGACGTCGTCCGCGCGCTGCACGAAGGACACCGCGATCCAGTCGACGCCCTCGTTCAGCGCCGCCTCGAGATCGGACTGGTCCTTGGGCGTCATGGCCGAGGTCTGGATCTCGGTGTCGGGCAGGCTCACGCCCTTGCGGTTGGAGACCTTGCCGGCGATGTCGACGATGCAGACCGAGCGGTCCGGCGAGGCCTCCAGCACGTGCAGCTTCACCTTGCCGTCGTCGATGAGCAGGTTGTGCCCGGGCCGCAGCGCGCGGAGGATCTCGGGATGGGGAAGCTCGACCCGGTCGTGGTCGCCGGGCGTCTTGTCGCTGTCGAGCGTGAAGGTCGCGCCCTTGACGAGTTCGACGACGCCGTCCTTGAACTGCCCGACCCGGAGCTTGGGGCCCTGCAGATCCACCAGCACGCCGATCGGCCGGTTGAAATCCGCCTCGAGCGACCGGATCATGCGGATCCGCTCGCGCATGGCATCGTGCGACGCATGGCTCATGTTGATGCGGAAGATGTCCGCGCCGGCCTCGAACAGCTTGGCAAGCATCTCGCGGTCAGCGGAAGCGGGACCGAGCGTCGCTAGCACCTTCACACGACGGTGGCGTCTCATCGAGGCTCCTTCAATGTCCGTTTCCTCACTCGCTCGTGGCCGGAGGGCACCCGCGAGTCCAGTTCAGCCTGCCGCTTCGTCGCGCGAGCGCGAGCCTTCGCCGAAGCGAGGACGGCGGCTGTCGGCGGCCGCAGATTAGGAGGCGGACGATGCCGCGTCCATGCCCGATCGGCGTCTCAGCCCCGCAATCACCGCATAAGTGCCGCGCGACGGGCTCAGGGTTTCGCGCCGGCGGGCGGGGCGGGGTCGGTGAGCTGCACGGTCCAGTTCTTGGCGTCCTTGCCCGTATCGACCTCGAAGAAGCCGGTGCGGTCGTAGCCGCGTACGAAGCAGTCCTGCCGGCCTTCGATGCGGAACTCCTTGTCGCGGGTGCACATGAAGACCTTGCCCTTCCACTCGCCCCCGCCCTCGTCCATGCCGTAGACATAGTAGAACTCGGCGGCCAGCGGGCCGCGCAGCAGCGTCTCGCAGACGCTCGCTTTCAGGTTCCACCACCCTTCGGTCGTCCAAGTGCTGCCGCTCGTATAGGCCAGCGCGACGGAGATGCGGCTTCCGGTGTTGTTGCAAAGGCGGAAATCGGCTTGGGCGACTGCGGGAAACAGGGCGAGGCCAACACATAAAAAAACGCGGAAACGGGTCATACCGGCTCCTGACAGGAATGTGAGGTGCTTAACACACATCCTGCGTCAGGAGCGTGGCCGCGGCGCCTCATGCGGCGACAAGACTCGACGGGGATGGCGCCGGCGCGCTCGCGAGGCTATGTCCGCATCCATGGATCTTTCAGCGTCGAGCGAGGCATTCACCGCGCTGGCTGGCCGGCTGGACGGCGGCGTGCTGCTGCTTTGCGACCATGCCTCCAACCGGGTTCCGGCGGGCTACGGCGACCTCGGCCTGGCGGCGGGCGAGTTTCGGCGGCACATCGCCTACGACATCGGCGCTGCGGCCGCGACCCACCGTATGGCGAGCCTGCTCGAAGCACCGGCGATCCTCACCACCTACTCCCGTCTGCTGATCGATCCCAACCGCGGCGCCCTCGACCCGACGCTGGTCATGCGCATGTCGGACGGGGCGATCGTTCCGGGCAACGCCCGCATCGACGAGGCGGAGATCGCCCGCCGCACCCGTCGATGGTGGCAGCCCTACCGCGACCGGATCGAGGCGACGCTCGACGCCATGCTGGCGACCGGCAACGTTCCGGCCGTCGTGTCGATGCATTCCTTCACCCCGTCCATGAAGGGCGTCGCACGGCCATGGCACGTGGGCCTCCTGTGGGACGCCGACGAGCGGCTCGCGGGGCCTTT
>CAXUMV010000227.1:0-2694 GCA_964252065.1 uncultured Lichenihabitans sp. | reverse complement strand
GAGGAGCGGATCGGCGACAACGAGCCCTATGACGGCGCATTGCCCGGCGACACCATGGAAACCCACGCCACCCGGCGCGGGCTGCCGCATGTGCTGGTCGAGATCAGGCAGGATCTGATCGACACGGATGCCGCAGCCGCACGGTGGGGCGAGCGCCTGGCGCGGCTGCTGCGTCCCATCCTGGCCGACCCGGGCCTGCACCGGGTGGCCCATCATCCAAGCCGCGCGGGGCAGCCACCGCGCCCGCTTGGGCCGCACCAGGGCTGACCGGCAAGGAGCTAGGCCATGACGATGGACGACGACGCCCTCATGCGGCTCGAAGCCGCCGCGTTCCGGCGCCTGACCGCCCACCTGCGGGAGCGGACCGACGTTCAGAACATCGACCTCATGACGCTCGCGGGCTTCTGCCGCAACTGCCTGTCGGGCTGGCTCGAAGACGCTGCCCGCGCCGAAGGGCTGGATCTGGGCAAGGCGGAGGCGCGGGAGCACGTCTACGGCATGACGTTCGAAGAGTGGAAGCGGCGCTACCAGACCGAGGCCAGCCCCGCACAGCGCGCGGCCTTCGATCGCGCGGCGCACGCGCCCGACGCCGATCCTGCGACGCGGAAGGCGGAGACCTGACGTCCGCGTGACAACGACGGCGTCGACGGGTCCGCCGTCATCGCGAGGCGCGAAGCGCCGTGGCGATCCAGGCTTGCCGTGTGGACCGGTGGATCGCCACGCTTCGCTCGCGATGACGGCATCGGGTGACCAGACAGGCTCGACGAGGGTCTGCCCCCTTGCCGGAGGTCAGGGCCGCGCAGGCCGAAGCTGGACGGCGACGATCGCGAGCGTGATCTTCAAGGCCTCGCCGAGCAGGAAGGGCGTCAGACCGACCGCGACGGCCCTGTCCCAGCCGATCAGGGTCGCGAGCCAGGCGACGCCGCAGGCGAGGATCACTGAATCGGCCACGACCAGAAGCGCCGCAGTCGCCAACGGACTGGTCTCGTCGGGCCAGCGCCCTGCCAGCGAGGCGATGAAGGCGGCCGGAACGAACCCAACGATGTAGCCGAAGGTCGGTCCCATGAGAGCGCCCACACCCCCGCCATTGGCGAAGACCGGCAGGCCGACCAGCCCTTCGGCCACATAGGCCAGGACCGCCCCGATGGCGGCCACGGGCCCCATGAACGTCCCGAGCAGGAGAACCACCAGCGTCTGCAGCGTCATCGGCACCGGCCAGAACGGCACGGCCAGATGGGCGGAGACCGCCAGCAGCAGGGAGCCCGCGAGTGACAGCGCGACGGTCCGCAGCAGAGCGGGACGCGAGGTGCTTTCCGCGGGAACCGGCAAGGTCAGCAGATGCGGCAAGGCGATGCGTGCTCCGGTCGACGGGCGTTCGAAGCCTACGATCTTGCCATGGCCGCGTGTGCCGCGAAAGCCCAAGATGCCGCACGACGAGGAGACGCCCCGGCGGCCTGCGATTTTTCGTGGAGCCGGGCGATCCAGAAGGCTTGTTCGTGCGTAACTTATCTCGGGTCACACGACGCCGAGGAGGGTTCCCGATGATCGCCTTGAATCGCTGGGCCGGCGTCGCCGCCGTCCTGATCGCCACGGCGGTCGTCCCGCCGGCCTCGGCCGACGAGCTCGACAAGGCCACCCAGGACAGCCTGCAGCAGATCATCGCCCAGCAGCTCGATGCCTTCGCCCACGAGGACGCCGAGAAGGCGCAGAGCTTCGCGGCACCCGGTATCAAGGCGAGATTCCCCGATCCCAAGGACTTCGTGGCGATGGTCCACCAGTCTTATGCGCCGCTGTTCCAGCCCCGCAGCACGCATTTCGAGAAGTCCGGCTCGACCGCGATGGGGCCGCTGCAGTCGGTGACCATCGTCGACCACGAGGGCGCCGCCTGGACCGCCGTCTACACCTTCGAGCAGGTCGACGGGCAGTGGCGGATCAACGGCTGCGCGCTCGTCAAGGAAGCCAGCACGACGATCTGATCACCCGCGCCGCATGACCGCCATGAAGACCATCAGCGCGGCGAAGAGCACCGCGGAGATGCCGGTCGTCCACAGGGCCTTGCGCAGGAGCAGCGGCGCCATCGGGGCGCCGCGCTCGGTTCCGGGCGACACCGCCCCGCCCTCCTCCTGAGACCGCACGCCGAACGGCAGCACGGCAAACAGCACGATCCACCACATCACGAAGTAGATCGCGACCGCCATGGCGAGGGGGACCGGCATTGTCCTCAGACCTCGACGACGAGGACGTGGACGACCGGCTTCTTGCCCCAGGCGGCCCCGATAGCGCCGCGCACGGCCCGCTCGACCGCCGAGGCGGCGGCGTCCGCATCGCGCCGCTTGCCCCGGCCGAGATTGTCGAGCGTATCGAAAATGGCCGTGTCGATCACCGTGTCGAACCCCTTGCCCTCACGCGTCCGGGCCGGCAGCCCCGAGAAGATGACGTCGGGGTCGCCCGCGATCTCGCCGCGGGAGGTCAGCGCGAAGGCGATCGAGACGATCCCCGCGAAAGACAGGCGCGTGCGCGCCTGGAGGGCTGGGTCGGCGGCGTCGATCAGCTGGTTGCCGTCCTTGCACAGGCGGCCGTGCGGCGCCTCCTCGATGATCGCCGCGCGGCCGGGCGCCAGCAGCACCACATCGCCGTCGCCGGCGGTCACGACCTCCTCGACGCCGAGCGATCGGGCGAACTTGGCATGTTCGG
>CAXUMV010000226.1:4224-6316 GCA_964252065.1 uncultured Lichenihabitans sp. | reverse complement strand
GGGATCGCGCAGGGTGAGCTCGAACCACTGCCGACCCGTCGGCGACTGCATGGAGCGCTCGGGCGCGTTCGGCGCCACGAAGGCCGCATCGGGCAGCCAGGCGTGCCATTGGCGGCCGATCTCGATCAGGTCGTGCCCGTCTGCCCCATAGCCGTGCAGGAAGACGACGAGCTGGCGGGCGTGCCCGGATTTCGGGGGCAGGCGCGGGCCATCGAGAGGGGTCATGTCCGGTCCTCGGCATCGGGGTTGGTGAGCAGCATGCCGCTGCGGCCCTGCTTGGCAACCCGATAATACGCCCACAGCAGCCGGGCCGCGACCCCGCGGTGGGGGCGCCATCGCTCGCCGATCTCCTGCAGCGCCGCGGTCGAGGGACGGCGGTCGAGCGCCATCGCAAGACGCGCCGCCTCCTGCAGCGCCAGATCGCCCGCCGGCCAGGCGTCCGGATGGCCGAGGCAGAACAGCAGGAAGCTGTCGGCCGTCCAGGGCCCGATGCCCTTGAGGGCGACGAGGGCCGCGTGGGCCTCCTCGGCGGTGACCTGGCCGAGCTGGTCGAGCCGCAGGGCGCCCGACCGCACGGCCTCGGCCACGCCGCGCAAGGTCGCGACCTTGCCGGCCGAGAGCCCGAGCGAGCGCAGGACCGCATCCGGCGTGGCGAGGAGCGGGCCGGCCTGGAGCGGGACCACTTGGGCCTGCAGGCGCCCATAGATGGCGGCGGCGCTGGCGGTCGAGAGCTGCTGGCCGGTGACGATGGCCGCGAGGCCCGCAAAGCCCGGCGGCCGGAGCCGCAACGGCGGCGGGCCGCCGACCGCGATCAGGTGTTCGACCAGGGCGGGATCGGCGGCCCGCAGCCGCGCCAGCGCCGTCTCGAGCGCCGCCGGCCCGTCGATCAGGGGACCGGCCCCATAGCGAAGCGGGTGGGGCGCGGCGCGCGGGCGTGTCGGGTCGGCCATGGGTCCTACCCCCGGGGGCTTCGGCCGGTGACGACCCGGTCGTGGCCGCCGAGGTCGCGCCGCCGGCCCACCTCGCCGAAACCCGCCTGCGCCAGGAGCCTTGCGACGTCCTCGCCCTGGGTCCAGCCGACCTCGACGGCCAGGAGACCGCCGGGCGCCAGCAGCCGCGCCGCCAGGGGAGCGATCGCCCGGTAGGCCGCGAGCCCGTCGGCGCCCCCGTCGAGCGCAAGCGCGGGATCGTGGTCGCGCACCTCGGGATCGAGGCCGGCGATGTCGTCGCTCCGGATATAGGGAGGGTTCGAGACGACGACGTCGAACGGCCCGGCCAGGGCCGCCCCCCAGTCGCCCGCGACGACGAGGGCCCGCGCCCCACACCCGCACGCCTCGACGTTGCGACGGGCCACCCGGCAGGCCTCGATCGAGCGGTCGACCCCCACCCCGCTCGCCTCCGGCCATTCGGTGAGAAGCGCGCAGAGCAGCGCGCCCGAGCCGGTGCCGAGATCGAGCACGCGGGCGCAGGGCCGGGGCCCGAGGGCGAGCGCCGCCTCGACGAGCGTCTCGCTGTCCGGCCGCGGATCGAGCACCGCGGGCGAGATCGCAAGATCGAGCGTCCAGAACGCCCGTCGGCCGAGGACACGATGGACCGGCTCGCGGGCGAGGCGCCTGGCCACGAACTGCGCCAGCCGCTCGGCCGCGTCCTCGCGCAGCGGCTGCTCGCCCTTGGCAAGCAGGGCCGTCCGCGACAGGCCGGTCGCCTCCTCCAGCAGGAGCGCCGCATCGGCGTCCGGCTCGGCGAGGCCGGCCTCCGCGAAGCGCCGGGTCAGCCGGCGCAGCGCCTCGTGCAGGGTCGGCGCCGCCGCAGGCGCGGGGATCAGGTGGTCGCCCGTTCCATCATGCGCCGCAGGCGTCCCGCGAAGGCGGCGGCATCCTTCGGCATCTCGCCGTCCATGATGCGGGCCTCGTCGTGCAGCAGCCAGGCGGCGTCCTCGACGACGTGCTTGTCGGCCCCCTCGCTCGTCACCCGCCGCGCCAGCGCGGTCACCAGCGCATGGCCGGGGTTGATCTCGAGCACCGGCTTCGACAGGGCGCCGGCCTGGCCGTGCTGGGCGAGGATGCGCTCCATGCGCCGGTCGGGCCCGAAC
>CAXUMV010000226.1:3999-4214 GCA_964252065.1 uncultured Lichenihabitans sp. | reverse complement strand
GGGGCTTTCGGACAGGCGGTCCGAGGCGCGGACGTCCTCGACCGCCTCGGCGAGGGTCTGCTTCATGAAGGCGAGGAGGGTTCCGACCGCGGGGGTCACCTCGCTGCCGGCCGGCTCGCTCGCGCCGTCCTTGAGCGGCACGAGCTTGATGTCGGCCGCCCCCTGGGTCACGGACTTGAACGGCTTGCCGTCGTAGCCGGCCGAGGTCGAGACCC
>CAXUMV010000226.1:0-3989 GCA_964252065.1 uncultured Lichenihabitans sp. | reverse complement strand
TCGGAGAGCAGCAGCACCTCGATGCCGCGGGCCGCGAACCCCTCGAGCTGCGGGCTGGCGCCGAGTCGCTTCAGGTCGTCGCCGAGCAGGTAGTAGACCGCGGTCTGGTTGGGGCGCAGCCCCGCCACGTAGTCGGCCAGCGTCCGGCCGCCGTCGGGATGGGTGGAGGAGGCGAAGCGCGCGAGCTTCAGCAGGGCGTCGCGCCGCTCGTAGTCCTCGTAGAGTCCTTCCTTGAGGACGGCCCCGAAGTTCTCCCAGATCTTTGCGAAGCTCTCCGCATCGGACTCGGCCAGCTTGGTGAGGTCCTGCACGACGCGGTTGGTCACGCCCTTCTTGATGGCGGCGAAGATGGGGCTCTGCTGGATCAGCTCGCGCGACATGTTGAGCGGGAGATCCGCGGTGTCGACGACGAGCTTCACGAAGCGCAGCCAGCCCGGCAGCAGATCCGCATCGGCGCTGATCAGCACGCGGCGCACGTAGAGCTTGGCCTTGCCCTTGCGGGCCGGGTCGAACAGGTCGAACGGCTTCGAGCCCGGAACGAAGGCGAGCACGTTGTACTCGTGCCGCCCCTCGGCCCGCCAATGGATCGTGAGGGCGGGCTCGTCGAAATGGCCGCCGAGGCCGCGGTAGAACTCCGTGTACTGCTCGGGCGTGATCTCGGCCTTCGGCTTGGCCCAGAGGGCCGCGCCGTCGCTGACCGGTTTGGCGTCCTCGCCCGCCGCCTGCAGCGCGATCGGCACCGCCACCGCGCCGGAATGCTCGCGGATCAGGCTCTCGACGCGGTAGGGCTCCAGGAACTCGTCCGCTTCCGGCTTGAGCTCGAGGACGACGCGCGTGCCGCGGGAGGGGGCGGCCTCAATCGCGAGCGGCTCGATGTCGTAGGAGCCCTTGCCTTCGCTGCTCCAGGTCCAGGCCTGGTCCGACCCCGCCCGGCGGGTCTCGACCACCACGCGGGTCGCGACCATGAAGGAGGCATAGAACCCGATGCCGAACTGGCCGATGAGGCTCTGGCCCGCGCCCCCGCCATCCCCTTCGCCCCCGCCGACCTTCTCGATGAAGGCCCGGGTGCCGGAACTCGCGATCGTGCCGAGCGCCGAGACGAGCTCCTCCCGGCTCATGCCGATGCCGTTGTCGGTGACGGCGAGGCGCCGGGCGTCCTTGTCGAGCGCCACCGTAATGCCGAAGGGCGCCCCGTCCGCGACGAGATCGGGGTTGGCGATCGCCTCGTAGCGCAGCTTCTCGCAGGCGTCGGCCGCGTTCGAGATGAGCTCGCGCAAGAAGATGTCCCGTTCCGAGTAGACGGAATGGACCATGAGGTCGAGCAGCCGCGCGACGTCGGCCTGGAACATGTGCGAGCCCTGCGCCGCGCTTGCGCCGGTCGGCTCGGTCTCGGTTGTCGTCACGGAAACACCTCGAAGAAAGCGGAGGCGCGCTGCGGCGCCGGACAGCGCCGATATCGTCGCTCCGCACCTCGGGCGCAAGGCTTTCCGCCGCGGCGGCGGGCAAGCGGCGTCCGCGGCGCGGGAAGGCTTGAATGCCCGGGCGATGCCCTTACTGTTCGGGTCCTGCGCGAGGACGGGCATGCATGGACCAGGATGAGCACGAGGCATCGGCACGGGGATCGGCGGCCATCCACCGGTTCCCCTCGAGCAAGGCCGCCGAGGCGCGCGCCGTGCCGGTGGTGTCGTTCGACCGGGCGGAGCTGCGCGAGATCCTCAACCTCTACGGCCGGCGCGTGGCCGAAGGGGAGTGGCGGGACTACGCCATCTCGTTCTCGCCCGACAAGGCCGTGTTCTCGATCTACCGGCGCGCCTCCGAGGTGCCGCTCTACCGGATCGAGAAGGACCCGGGCCTCGCGCGCCGCCAGGGCGCCTATGCGGTGGTCGCGGCCACGGGGCTGATCCTGAAGCGCGGCCCCGAGCTCGCCCGCGTCATCAGCGTGCTCGACCGCCGGCCCAGGCTCGTCGTGGTCTGAAACGAAAAGAGCCCCGGATCGCTCCGGGGCCTGGTCTGCAAGGAAAGAGCCCCGGATCGCTCCGGGGCTCGTCGTCGTCCGTCGTCCGGGCCGGATCAGTTGTTCCGGTTGCCCATCAGGTAGAGCAGGTTCTGAAAGATGTTGATGAAGTCGAGGTAGAGCATCAGGGCGCCGTTGATCGACTTCTTGGTGGCGACCTCCGCGCCGTCGGCCGGGTCGTACATCTCCTTGATCTGCTGGGTGTCCCAGGCGGTCAGGCCGGCGAAGATCAGGATCGCGAGGATCGAGATGCCGAACTGGAAGGCCGAGCTCGCCACGAAGATGTTGACGACGCTGGCGATCACGATGCCGAACAGGCCCATGATCAGGAACGAGCCCATGGCGGACAGGCTGCGCTTGGTCGAATAGCCGTAAAGGCTGAGCGCGCCGAACGCCGCCGAGGTCTCGAAGAACGCCAGCGTCACCGACTGCTTGGTGTAGAACAGCAGGATGGAGGACAGCGACAGTCCCATCACGGCCGAGAAGGCCAGGAACATGGTGCGGGCCGTCGAGGCCGCCATCTGGTTGATGCGGAACGAGAAGAAGAAGATGAAGGCGAGCGGCGCCAGCATCACCACATATTTGAGCGGGCTGGCGTAGAGCGCGACGCCGAGGCTGGTCAGCCCGATGTTGCCGAGCCGCGCCACCGCCTGGTCGGGGCCGGCCACCGTCAGCATGTTGAGCCCGAGCGCGACCACACCCGTGATGGCGAGGCCCACCACCATGTTGTTGTAGACGCCGAGCATGTAGGAGCGCAGGCCCTGGTCGATCTCGGCAGAGCCGGCCCGGGCAGCGCGTCCGCCGTAGCGGAGTGTAGCGTTGCGGTCGAAGTCGGACATATGACCCTCTCTCATCACCGGCGGTGCGACATGCCCCGCGCGGATCGGGCGGATCGTGACCCGCCTTGACCAGCAATATGGCGCCGATCAGGGATAGGAACAAGGCGACCGGCCCCGCCGGCAGATGAAGCTTTCGTAAGCTTCGAGACTTCGCTCGTGCCCATGAGCTCCCCGTCGTCGCTCGACAGTTCCGTGGCAATCCCTTCTACGGTGGAGGGACCCGACGATGGATCGCTTCGCTGCGCTCGCGAAGACGACATCGGCGGGCAACACCTGTCCTGCGCGATGCAGTTTGGTCGGAGCCGGCAACGGCCGCCGCGGTCGTCTTTGCGAGCGCAGCGAAGCAATCCACCTCTCGGCCATCCTCGCGGCGGGCCTGGATCGCCACGACGACGACCCGCCTCGCGAAGACCGCTGCGGTCCGCATCACGCCCGCGCGCTGTCCCCCAGGAACAGCCGGTAGGCGGGGTTGTCGGTCTCGTCCCAGGCCGGGTAGCCGAGCTGGTCGATGACGGCCGCGAACGCGGCGCGGTCGGGGCGGGCGACCTCGATGCCGGCCAGCACGCGCCCGTAATCGGCACCGTGGTTGCGGTAGTGGAACAGCGAGATGTTCCACTCGGGCCTGAGGCTGTCGAGGAAGCGCACGAGCGCGCCGGGCCGCTCGGGGAACTGGAAGCGGTAGAGCACCTCCTCGCCCAGCCCCGGCACCCGGCCGCCCACCATGTAGCGGACGTGCAGCTTGGCGAGCTCGTTGTCGGTCATGTCGAGCACCGGATAGCCGGCCTGCCGGATGGCCTCGATCACGGCGGTCTTCTCGGCCTGGCCGCGCGAGAGCTTCACGCCGACGAAGATCTCGGCGGTGCGGCCCGCCACGTAGCGGTAGTTGAACTCGGTGATGGAGCGCTCGCCCAGCGTCCGGATGAAGGTGCGGTAGCTGCCCGGCTCCTCGGGGATCGTGACGGCGAGCAGCGCTTCGCCCCGCTCGCCGATCTCGGCCCGCTCGGCGACGTGGCGCAGCCGGTCGAAGTTGAGGTTGGCCCCGGAGGAGATCGCGATCAGCGGGCCCGTGCCACCCTCCCGCTCGGCGTAGACCTTGGCGCCGGCCAGCGCCAGCGCGCCCGAGGGCTCCGAGACCG
>CAXUMV010000225.1:0-6336 GCA_964252065.1 uncultured Lichenihabitans sp. | reverse complement strand
ATAGGCTTCCGCCCCGGTGCGCTCGGCGATGCGGTTGATGACGTCGAAGGGGTTGGCGGCAAAGCGCCGGGTGAAGCCGCCGAGCAGGGAGACGAAGCGCACTCTCTCGACATCGATCCGCGGCAGGTAGGCGACGCAGGCCGCCAGCGTGCGGCCATGGCCGAGGCCGATCACGGGATCCTCGCCCTTCTCGCAGGCGAGCCGCAGGTAGCGGGCGCCGAGCACCCCGAGCGAGCGCAGCGGCAGCGACTCGTCGTCGACGTTGGGCGCCACCTCGCAGTGGGCGAGGCCGTAGGCGCGGCAGAGCTGCTGCTCGAGCTGCACGCAGCGGGCGATCTCGCCGTCGACGAACACCCGCACCATGCCTTCGCGGCCCGCCCGCGCGATCAAGCGGTGCGCCTTGACGTTGGGAACGTTGAGGCGGGTGGCGACCTCGCTCTGCGTCAGCCGACCGACGTGGTGAAGCCACGCGGCACGCGCCACGAGGCTCGACTCGTCTTCGGTCAGGAGGCTCGGCTCGGCTTCTCGGGACACGTCGTCCTGCCCTGCAAAATCATTCTTGTTGTGTAAAAACTTTCATGGCGCGAGAAGGCCGTCAAGCCGTTTCTTGCGGCGCAATCGGGTCTCGACGGCGCTCCGGCGGCGTCATGATCGGCACGGCCGGGGGACGGACGCCGAGGAAGACCAAGAAGCTGATCAACGATCCCGGCCTCGTCGTCGACGAGATGATCGAGGGCATGCTGGCCGTGCATCCGCGCCATCTGCGCCTCGCCCCCGGGCATCGCCGGGCCCTGATGGCCGTCGAGGGGCCGCGGCCGGGCAAGGTGGGGATCGTGGTCGGGGGCGGCTCGGGTCACGAGCCGACCTTCGCGGGGCTGGTCGGGCGCGGGCTCGCCGACGCGGTCGCGGTCGGCAACGTCTTCGCCTCGCCCCCGCCCGACCCGATTGTGGCCTGCGCCAAGGCGGTCGACGGCGGGGCGGGCGTATTATTCCTCTACGGCAACTATGCCGGCGACTGCATGAACTTCGACATGGGGCCGAAATGGCCGGGATGGACGGCCTCGAGGTCCGCACCGCGCTGACCACCGGCCGGCCCTTCGCCACGCCGCATGAAGACGAGGCCCGACTGCGCGGATGGGGGGTCTCGGGGCTGGAGGATCCCCTCATCCGGCCTGTCGGCCACCTTCTCCCGCGGGGCAGGAGAAGGGCATCGCCGGCATGGGGTTTCGCGTCAGAGGCGGTAGCGGATCTGGTCGGTCCAGAAGCGCTCGAGGCGGCTCAGCGCCTGGTTCATGCGCACGAACTCTTCGGTGTTGATGCCGCCGATCTGCTCGACCGTCATGATGTGCTTGTCGTAGAGGCCGCCCACGATGGCGTGCACGTCCTGCCCCTTGTCGGTCAGGCTGATGCGGACGGAGCGCCGGTCGATGCGCGAGCGGGCGTGGTGGAGGTAGCCCATCTCGACCAGCTTCTTGACGTTGTAGGACACGTTGGAGCCGAGGTAGTAGCCGCGCGTGCGAAGCTCGCCCGCCGTCAGCTCCTTGTCGCCGATGTTGAACAGCAGCAGCGCCTGGACGGCGTTGACGTCGTTGCGGCCGCGCCGGTCGAATTCGTCCTTGATGACGTCCAGCAGCCGCCGATGCAGCCGCTCGACCATGGTGAGCGCTTCGAGATAAACCGGCCGCACTTCCTTGAAGCGCTCGCTCCGCGGAACCGCGGTCTCCCCCTTCACCGCTGTCAAAGCCATCCTCGCCTCTCGTCCTGTCCGCCCGGGGGCTCGCTCGGCCTCCGTCGTTGTGCCACCATCTGTGCGCCCTGGCCATGAAGACGGGTTTAAGCTCTACAATGAATCGCAAGTTTACTTCTATCGGTAAATAGCATGTAAAATCGGGTCAAACAGAATTACAATATCGTTGCTCGCCTACCCGAATATTTGTTGTTAATTCTATTGAGCCGGCCGGGACAGACGACGCGAGCCGGGCGCCTCAGTGCTCGCTTTCGCGTGCCGCCTGGAAGGTGAGGACGAAATAGACGGCGACCAGCAGCACGTCCGCGGCGCTGATGGCGACGTCGTAGGCGAAGAAGCCGGGCAGGATCACGAGGGCCAGCCATTGGGCCGCGACCGCGATCAGCCACACGACCCCGCCCCAGGCCGCGGCCAGCCACAGCCCGACGGCCGCCATGAGGTCGAGGACGGCAAAGAAGATGACCGCCCCCATGGCGAGGTCGGACATGGTGCCGAACAGGCCCTGCGGGTTGCCCTCGCCGATCAGCATGCGGCCCCAGTTCGCCAGCCCCTGCGCGATCCACAGGAGGCTCAGCAGGCGCATGAACCAGACCAGCATCGTGCCGTAGCGGGTCTCGGCGTCGGTCCGGTCGGACTGGCCGAGCCGGATGCCGGCGACCGGCGGCATGGTGCTCGGGGCGATGGTCGAGGTCTTCACGGCGCGGCGCGGTCCTGGCTGGTGCTGCGCTCACAGTGGGGCCGTTTGCCGGTTCCGCCAAGCGCGGCCGGCGCGCGGCGTCGAGGCGCGGGCGGACGGGACGGCCCGAAACGCGCCGGCGATGGCCCCTTGCGATCTTGTCCCAGGTCCAAGCTCTTTCCCCACCGGCCCGATTCTGCTATTTGAGAACGGTTCAAAACAGCGGCCGGCGCTGGCGATCCTGCCGCGTCCCGGACTCGCCGACCCTCCGGAGGGCCTCATGTTGCATCGCTTGCGGTCCCTGCCGCAGGATCTGGTGGCCGACGAGGACCGCCGGCCCGAGGCCCATCTCGGCCTGCGGCATCGTCCCCGCCGCAACCGGAAGAGCGAATGGGCCCGCCGGCTCGTGCGGGAGCACGTGCTCACGGTCGACGACCTGATCTGGCCGATCTTCGTGATCGACGGCGACCGGCGGCGCGACCCGGTGGCCTCCATGCCGGGGGTGGAGCGGCTGAGCGTCGACGAGGTCGTCAAGGCGGCCCGCCGCGCCAAGGCGCTGGACATCCCGGCGATCGCTCTGTTCCCCTACACGCAGCCCGGGCTGCGCGACGAGCGGGGCTCGGAGGCGCTCAACGCCGACAACCTGGTCTGCCGCGCCTGCCGGGCCATCAAGGCCGAGGTTCCGGAGATCGGGATCGTGACCGACGCCGCGCTCGATCCCTACACCAGCCACGGGCACGACGGCGTGATGCATGGCGAGGAGGTGCTCAACGATGCGACCGTCGAGATCCTCGTCGAGCAGGCGCTGTGCCAGGCGCGCGCGGGGGCGGACATCATCGCGCCCTCGGACATGATGGACGGGCGGATCGGGGCGATCCGGGCGGGGCTGGATGCGGCGGGCTTCGACGCCGTGCAGATCATGAGCTATGCCGCCAAATACGCCTCGGCCTTCTACGGCCCGTTCCGCGATGCCGTCGGTACCAGCGCGACCCTGCGCGGCGACAAGCGCACCTACCAGATGGACATCGCCAACGGCGACGAGGCCCTGCGCGAGGTGGCGCTCGACATCGAGGAGGGCGCCGACATGATCATGGTCAAGCCCGGCATGCCCTATCTCGACATCGTGCACCGGGTGAAGACGACCTACGGCATCCCGACCTTCGCCTACCAGGTGTCCGGCGAATACGCGATGATCGCGGGAGCCGCCCGTAGCGGGTGGATCGACGGCAAGAAGGCCATGATGGAAAGCCTGATCGCGTTCAAGCGCGCCGGCGCCGACGGCATCCTGACCTATTTCGCCATCGAGGCGGCCGAACAGCTCGGCAAAGCCTGACCGCTCCCGACCCGCCATCGGCCCGGATTGACTGGGACGGTCGCGGTTGCGGCAGTGGCAGTGGCAGGGTGCACCAAGGGCCGCAACCATGACGGGGTCGGCGTCGTTGCAGGCCTGTCACAAGGAATCGTCCATGGCTTCCAAGCACAAGACGCTGCAGGATCTCTTTCACCATCAGCTGAAGGACGTCTACTTCGCCGAGCGTCACGCGGCCAAAATCCTGGTCAGGATGGCCAAGGCAGCCGACGGCGAGGGGCTCCGGGCGGCGCTGGACAAGCGCCACGACGACAGGACCGTGCACATCGAGCGGCTCGAGGCGATCTTCGAGGCGCTCGACCGCAAGGCGCACGGCGTGCCCTGCGAGGCTATGCAGGGCTTGGTCGAGGAGACCAAGACGCTGATCGACGACTTCGAGCCCGGCCCGGTGCTGGACGCCGGCCTCCTGGCCGCCGCGCAGGCGATCGAGCATTACGTGATCGCGCGCTATACGGCCCTGAAGCTCTGGGGCACGCAGCTCGGCCTTGCGGCGGCTCAGCCCGCCGAGACCACGCTGGCCGAGGCTAGGGCGGCGCTCGAGACCTGGACGGCGCTGGCCGGTGCCGCCCCACCCGACAGCCACCCGCCCCGGGGAGAGCCGCTCAGCCTCAAGGAGGCGGCCCTCGTCGGCCTCGGCTGAAGCCCGGCCGGCGCAGCGGGGTCGCCGGCGTCAACCTCTGCCGTCCTGGACCGTCCCGTGACGCCGCGGGCCGTCGCTCTGCTTTGGCTTTGCCTGCTCGGGCTGCCGCTCGCCGGGTGCGAGGACGGGGTCGACCGTGACCAGGCCCGGCTGTGCCGGCTGTCGGCCACGGCGTTGTTCGGGCGCGAGGCCTCCCTGACCGTGGCGAGGCAGCGCACGGTCGCCGCCGCTGAGGTCGGGGCGCCGCCGGACGGCACCCCCATTCCCTTAGGGGAGCCCGGCATCAGGATCGACCTTGACCCCGGCCCCGGAGGCGAGGCGCATTTCGTCGCCTGCGTGTTCGGCGCAGGCCCGGCCAGGCTGGCGCTCGCCGCGGTTGCGACCGAGCATGGGCCGCTGTCCCTGCCGGGGCTTTTCGCGCTCGGGCGCTTCTGGCTGGGGTCCGCCGAGGCCGGCCTGCACGATCCGCAGGCCATCTCCGGGGCGGACGCCGCCCTGCGCCTGCCGGCCCATACGGGCTACATGCTCCAGCAGCTCGTCAACGCGCTGCCCTCCTGCGCCGTCTATGCCCTGCTTTCGGTCGCCTATGCGCTGGTCTACGGGCTGATCGGGCGGATCAACCTCGCCTTCGGGGCATTCGCGGCGATCGGCGGCACCGCGGCGCTGATGGGCGTGCTGGCCTTAGGACGGTTCGGTGCCGCGGCCGCGCTCGCCGCAGCCGCGCTCGGCGCCCTGATCCCCTCGGCGGCCTACGGGATCGCGGTCGCCCGGCTGGTCTTCCAGCCGCTGCGCCGGGCGACCGGCCAGCAGACCCTTGTCGCGACCATCGGCCTTGCCCTCGTGCTCGGCGAGTATCTGCGCCTGGTCCAGGGGCCGGAGGCCAGGTGGATCGGCCCCATCCTGAACACGCCCGTGGCGGTCGCCCGGGACGCCGCCTTCACGGTCACGCTGACCCCGATCGCGGCGCTGGTCACCGCGGTCGCGCTCGGGGCGGGGATCGGGCTCACGCTCGCGATGCGCCACTCGGCCTTCGGGCGGAACTGGCGGGCCTACCGCGACGACGCCCTGGCCGCCGCCCTGTTCGGCATCGGCCGGGACCGCCTCCTCTCCCAGACGGTGGCGATCGCCTCCGCCTTCGCGGGGCTCGCCGGCGGCATCACGGTCGTGCTCTACGGCGACATCAGCTTCGCCTATGCGCAGACGCTCGCGCTGAAAGCGCTGACCGCGGCCGTGCTGGGCGGGATCGGCTCGGTGTCGGGCGCGCTGTTCGGGGGGCTGTTCATCGGCATGGTGGAGTCGGGCTGGTCGTCGTCGTTTCCCATCGTCAACCGCGACCTTGTGACCTTCTGCATCCTGATCGCCACCCTGATCTGGCGGCCGGGCGGGTTTTTCGGCGACCGCGATCTTGTTCCGCGCCGGTTCTGACCTTGTCGCCACCCCTCGGGTTCGCCACATTGCGCTCGGGCCGATGACGGCCCGCAGCGCGCGAATGGGATCGGCCATGACGAACTCGACCGGGTGGGCGCCCTCCAGCCCGATGGCGCCCCTGGCCGGTGGCCTGCCGTCCGTGGCGTTGCGCGGGGTGCGGACGCGGCGGATCGTGGCGGTCTGCCTCGACCTCGTGGTCGTATCGATCATCTCCTTCGCCCTGTGGCTCGCCCTGCTGGTGCTGACGGTCGGCCTGTCGCTGCTGATCCTGCCGCCGCTGTTTCCGTTCGTCGCGTTCTTCTACAACGGCCTGAGCGTCTCGGGCCGGCGCATGGCGACGCCGGGGATGCGCGCTTCTACGAACGCTGCGGGCCGTTCAGCCTGTCGGAGGTGGCCGCCGCCGCCGGGGGCACCACTGGAGGCGCCACCGGGGCCGCCACCGGTTCGGGGGCGGGCGGGAGCACCTCCTCGCCGTC
>CAXUMV010000224.1:2320-6337 GCA_964252065.1 uncultured Lichenihabitans sp. | reverse complement strand
GCCTGTTCGATGCCGCCATGCAGGCCTTCGCGTCCTCGACATGGTCCTCGCGCGGCTCGACCACCCATATGGTGGGCCGGCAGGCGCCGGCCGACATCACGGTGACCGCGGTCGGCGAGGGCAGCGGCACGGCGGTGGATGCAGGCGGGGGCAGCGTCGATGCCACCGGGATCGGCCACTACAAGGACTTCGACTACACGGTCAAGGCGCTGGGCCCCGAGCCCGCCGCGCCCGTGCAGACCATCACCCTGAAGGCGGCCTCGGTCGCCACCAGCACGGTGCTGGAGCACGAGCGGGTCGTGGCCATCGACGAGCTCTGGCGTTTTGTGGTCGCGCACCCGTCCAAGGCGGCGCTGGTCGCGGCCCAGCCCGAGTTCAAGACCCGGCTGAAGGCCGTCCTTCCTCTGGCCGACGGCATGACGAGTTCGGCGGCGCTGTCGAAGATCACGGTCGGCACCCCGCTCGGCGCCTTCGCGCTCGACGACGTCAGCGAGAACCTCCGGATCGGCGGCGCGGGCGCCGCGGGCGGCAATCTCGTCGGCCTGCGGTTCGCCGGGCTCAGCCTGCCGGGCGGCCTCGTGCCGGACTGGGCGGCGCCGCTGGTGCCGACCAGCCTCGATCTCACCCAGGGCGTCGGCCCCCTCGATCTGACGCCGGCCCTGCTGGCGCTCGTCGACGCGATGGACCTCAGCGCCGCCAAGCCCCTCAGCGACGCGCAGCAGGCGGCCTTCGCCGACAGGCTCCGGGCGGGAGCCACGACCCTGACGATCAAGCCCAGCAGCCTGTCGACCGCGACGCTGCAGCTCAAGTTCGAGGGCGAGGCCCGGCTGTCCCAGGCGATCCCGAGCGGGACGGCGACCATCACCGCCACCGGCCTCGACAAGACGATCGAGGCCGTCCAGGCCGGCGCCGCGGGCGAGCCTGCCGGCCTGCAGGCCGTGACGATGCTGGTGGCCGCAAAGGGCCTCGCCAAGGCCGAGGGACGCGACAGCTACTCCTGGCGCATCGCAGCGGGCCCCGGCGGTGCCATGACGGTCAACGGCGTGCCGCTGGGCGGGTTGGTGCCGCAGGCGCAGCCGGACAACACGCTGACGCCCTGAGCCCTACGGGCCGGCCGCCTCGATCAGCCGGCGAGCGGCCGCCCGGGCCTCGTCGGTGACCGTCGACCCCGCCAGCATGCGGGCGATCTCCTCCCGGCGGTGGGAGGGGTCGAGCAGGGCGACGCGCGTCGCGATCGCCTCGCCGGCGCCCGTCTCGCCCTTGGCGATGCGCAGGTGGGTGGTCGAACGCGCCGCGACCTGCGGCGCGTGGGTGACGGCGAGCACCTGGACGCCATCGGCGAGCCGGGCGAGGCGCCGGCCGATCGCGTCGGCGACGGCGCCGCCGACGCCCGTGTCGATCTCGTCGAAGACGAGGGTCGGCGCCGACCCGCGATCCGCCAGCGAGACCTTGAGGGCCAGCATGAAGCGTGACAACTCGCCGCCCGAGGCGATCCGGGTCAGGGGGCCGGGCCGGCTGCCGGGATTGGTCGAGACCCAGAACTCGACGCGGTCGACGCCCTCGGCCCCGCCCGCGCCCGCCGGGTCGGTGGCGACCTCCGTCGAAAAGCGGGCCCGCTCGAGCTTGAGGGGCGGCAACTCCGCGTTGACGGCGGCGTCCAATGTTCCCGCCGCCGCGTGCCGGGCGGCGCTGAGCGCCCCGGCCGCCTCCCGGTAGGCGGTCTCGGCTGCCTCGCGCTCGGCCGTGAGGCCGGCGAGGCGCGTCTCGTCCGCGTCGAGCGCCGAGAGGCGCGCCCGGAACGTCTCGGCGAGGGCGGGCAGCGCCTCGACCGCGCAGCCATGCTTGCGGGCCGCGGCCCGCAGGGCGAACAGGCGCTCCTCCACCCGTTCGAGCTCGCGCGGGTCGAAGCGGGTCGCCTCGAGGGCCGTGGCCAGGGCGCTTTCGGCGCCGTCCAGCGCCACGAGGACCGCATCGAGCGCGGCCGTGCAGGGCTCGACCAGCCCCGGCGCCTGGGCGGCGCGGCGCTCCAGCCGGCGGATCAGGGCCGCGAAGGTCGAGACCGGGCCGCCGTCGCCCGCGACGCTCCGGTACGCCTCGTCGAGTTCGCCGGCGATCTTCTCCGCGCCCTGCATAGTGGTGCGGCGTGCCGCCAGTGCCTCCTCCTCGCCGGGCTCGGGCGCGAGGGCGTCAAGCTCGGCCGCGACATGGGTGAGGTAGTCGGCGTCCGCGCGGGCCGCGGCGACGGCCTGCTCGGCCGTCTTGAGCGCGGCGGCGAGCGCCTGGCGCGCCTCGTGGCAGCGGCGGACTTCGCTCGCGAGGGTCCCGAGGCCGCCATAGGCGTCGAGCAGGCTTCGATGCATGGCGGGGTCGATGAGCGCGCGCTCGTCGTGCTGCCCGTGGATCTCCACCAGCAGCCGGGCGAGGGCGCGCATCACCTGCGCGCTCACCGGCGCATCGTTGACGTAGGCCCGGGTGCGTCCGTCCGCGAACTGCACGCGGCGCAGGATGAGCTCCGCTTCGGCCGGCAGGTCCTGGCTCCGGGCCAGCGCCATGGCGGGGTGGCCGGGCGCCATGTCGAAGACGGCGGTGACGTCCCCGCGGCTCTCCCCATGCCGCACGAGGCCGCCGTCGCCGCGCCCGCCCAGCGCGAGGGCCAGCGCATCGAGCAGGATCGACTTGCCCGCGCCGGTCTCGCCGGTCAGCACCGTCAGGCCCGGATGGACCTCGATGTCGAGGCGATCGATCAGCACGATGTCGCGGATCGTCAATCGTGACAGCATGGGAGGGCAAAGGCCGCGGACGGGGCTCGTCCGATCAGGCTCTAGATCATGATCCGCGGCGGCGTTGCAAGCGGCCGCGGCCGGCTCAGGTCAGCCCAAGCTTGTGGAAGGTGCGGTAGACGATCGAGCCCTGGTCCTCGCGCGGCTCCAGCCCGTCGCTCTGCAGCAGCGCGAAGCTGTCCTTGTACCACTGCCCGTCGGGGTAGTTGTGGCCCAGCACCGAGGCCGCGGTCTGCGCTTCGTTGGTGATGCCGAGCGCCAGGTAGGCCTCGGTCAGCCGCTCGAGCGCCTCCTCGGTGTGCCGCGTCGTCTGGTAGCTGCCGATCACGGTCCGGAACCGGTTGATGGCGGCGGTGTAGTTGTGGCGCGACAGGTAGAACCGACCGACCGACATCTCCTTGCCGGCGAGCTGGTCGCGCGTCACCTGCATCTTGAACTTGGCGTCCTCGGCATATTCCGATTTCGGGAACTTGGTCGTGATCTGGGTGAACAGGTCGAGCGCCTTCTCGGCCTGGTTCTGGTCGCGCGAGATGTCGGGAATCTGGTTGTAGTAGGACATCGCCTCCATGTAGAGCGCATAGGGCGCATCGGGCGAGGTCGGGTAGAGGGCGGCGTAGCGGTGCGCGGACTGCACGGCATCGTCGTAGTTGCCGCCCTGATACTGGGCGTAGGCGGTCATCAGCAGGCCCTTCCGCGAATAGTCGGAGAAGGGATACTGCTTGTCGAGGTCGGTGAACTTCTTGGCCGCGCCGTCCGCGTCCTTCTTCTGCAGGCGCGCCAGGCCCTGGTTGTAGATGTCGTCGGCCGGCACGTCGGGCAGGATCTTGGTTTCGTACTTCTCCGACCCGAACGGGTTGAACGAGTCGAAGGACGAACAGCCGCCCAGCGCGGCCGCAAGGCCCGCGGCCACCATCAGACGCTTGACCGCCGTGGCGTGACCTGACAGCGGGAAGGGGCGGCGGGAAGGCTGCATGGAACGGTGACTCGATTGCGACGCGGGAGCCGACACTGCCCCCGGGCGACCGACGGCAACTCCCCCTGTCCTTATACCGGCAATTATGTCCGATCGGCGCCACGTCCGCCGTGCCGACGCCGTGTCCTGGCGCGGGCGGCGCTTTCTTCGGAACCCTTGCAACCCTGCAACAGCCTAGTTGACCTCGGCGAACACCGGCCGGGCCGACAGCGCATAATCCTTGTAGGCCGCCTTCGGCCGCGCCGGCTCCTCGACCATGGCGTA
>CAXUMV010000224.1:0-2310 GCA_964252065.1 uncultured Lichenihabitans sp. | reverse complement strand
CAGCGCGAGGGCGTTCATCCTGTGGCCCGGGCAGAACGCCCGGTAGGTGCCGATGATCGGGGCGCCGGCCAGGGCCAGGTCGCCGATGGCGTCGAGGGTCTTGTGCTCGACGAACTCGGTCGCGCTGCGCAGGCCCTCGGGGTTGAGGATGCGGTCGCCGTCGACCGCGATCGAGTTCTCCAGGGTGGAGCCGAGCGCAAAGCCCAGCGCCCAGAGCCGTTCGACGTCGCCGATCGAGCCGAAGGTGCGGGCCCGGGCGATCTCGCTGCGGAAGGAGCTCGCGGTCAGCGTCATGGTCTTGCGCTGGCGGCCGATCACCCCGAGCGCGTAGTCGATCTCGACATCGAGGTGGAAACCCTCGGCGGCGGGCAGCAGTTCGGAAAAGCCGCGGCCCTGCTCGACGCGGACGGGCTTCAGCACCTTGATGTAGCGGCGCGAGGCCGGAAGCGTCTTGACCCCGACGCGATCGATCGCGGCCACGAAGGCCGCCGCGGACCCGTCCATGATCGGCACTTCGGGGCCGTCGATCTCGACCTCGACGTTGTCGACCCCGAGACCCGCGAGCGCGGCCAGGAGGTGCTCGATCGTCGAGACGCTGCCGCGGCTCTGGTCGCCGATCACGGTGCAAAGCTCGGTGGTGGAGACCTCGGACCAGCGGGCCGCGACGCGCCGCTCGCGGCCATCGGGCAGCCCGGTCCGGATGAAGACGATGCCGGTGTCGGCAGGGGCCGGATGGAGAACCAGGTTAACGGGGGCGTTCGAGTGGACCCCGGCACCGACCAGGGCCGCGGGCCTGCGAAGGGTCGTCTGCTTGCCCAGTCTCATCCGTTTTCCGCTCCAACTCCTCGCCGCGGTGCCGTTCCAGGCTCCTGCAGCAAGGTCGACCGACGAGGTCTGACTCAGGCGGGCTTCCGGCAGCGCCGCCAGGGCGATATCCACGCTCGCCATGGTTCGAAATTAGGCTTACCGCCGAACTTCGCCAAATCACCTTTGTTTACGCTATGTAACAAGAACCCGTTGCCGATCGGCAGGAAAAACGCGAGCGTCTGCCGACCCTTAGCGCGTCAGGATGCGACCCGGGCCGGGTGGGTCCCGGGTCGTCGTCCCACCGTCTTAAGACAAATCAGCTTGATTGCCGCCGCAGGAAGGCCGGGATCTCGAGCTGCTCGTCCTCATTGTGGCGCACCGGCAGCGGGCGGCCGTGCTGGTCGGCGGGCGCGTGGCCGCCGCGGGAGATCGGCGGGGCCGCGGGACGCTTGACGTACTCCGCATGGGCCGGCGTCGGGGCCGGGACGCGGGACGTGGCGGGCTGCGCCGCCATCGAGGGCGCCGTCATGGAGGAGAAGCTCGGCCCGGGAAGCTGGACCTGCGGCCGCGTCGCGGGCTGGGGGGCCGGCTTGGCCGGACCGGCCGCGGCGTCGTCGGCCCGGCTCATGCCGAACGAGGCGAGCCGTTCGAGCAGCGTGCGGCGCTTGGCTTCCATGGGCGGGGGCGCGGCCTCCGCCTCCTGGCGCTGGGCCCGGATCTGGTTCTGCACCGGCAGGGGCAGGTCCTCGACCTGCGGCATGCGGTGGCTGCGCTGCACGTGCTGGGGAGCCGGGGGGATGTAGGGACCCTGGTCGACCGGCTCGTGGCGCGGCGCCTCGGGCGCGATGGGGGCCGCTGCCGGGAACACGCTGGCCTTGGACTGGACCGGCAGGCTCTCGACGTCGGAGGCGGCCGGCAGGTGGTGCTGGGGCGCCGGGGCGGGCACCGCGGTCTCGTAGACCGCCGGCTGGAACCCGGGTTCGGGCAGGCGCGCCATCGGCTCGGCGGCGCGCGGCAGGGTGTGGGCCCGCAGCCGGGCGGTGGCTTCCGCGATGCGGGCTTCGCCGGCGAGCAGCTCCTTGTTGCCGATCGGCTGGTCGATGCCGGTCGCGACCACCGACACGCGCACGATGCCGTCGAGGTTCGAGTCGAAGGTCGCGCCCAGGATGATGTTGGCGTCGTCGTCGACCTCCTGCCGGATGCGGCTCGCCGCCTCGTCGACCTCGTAGAGGGTCAGGTCGTTGCCGCCCGTGATGGAGATGAGCAGGCCCCGCGCCCCCTTCATCGACACCTCGTCGAGCAGCGGGTTGGCGATGGCGGCCTCGGCCGCCATGATGGCGCGCTTGTCGCCGGAGGCTTCCCCGGTGCCCATCATGGCCTTGCCCATCTCGCGCATGATCGCGCGGACGTCGGCGAAGTCGAGGTTGATCAGGCCTTCCTTCACCATGAGGTCGGTGATGCAGGCGACGCCCGAGTAGAGCACCTGGTCGGCCATCGAGAAGG
>CAXUMV010000223.1:1034-6338 GCA_964252065.1 uncultured Lichenihabitans sp. | reverse complement strand
CGCGTGGCCGGCATCGTGCTCGGCTCGATAACCTCGCCCTGCCCGGTCCACTCGGCGGCCAGCAGCTCGGCGGCGGCGAGCGCGGGAAGGCGCAGCGGGGCCCGGGCCGGGGTGCGGGCCTCGCGCCCGTCGAGCATCAGGACGAAGCCGCCCTCGCGGGGCAGGATCGCGACGTCCTTGTAGAACCGCTTGAGCTGGCTCGCGCGCGCTTCGTTCCGGGCCAGCGCGTAGGGGTCGACCGGGACGAACGGCGTCTCCCCTTCAGCCGGTGGCGGCATGGCGGCCTTCACTCCTCGGGGGCGTCGTCGATGGCATCTCGGTCCTACTCCTCCGGCGCGTCCTCGCCGGGATCGTATTGCTTGGCATCGAAGCCGAACAAGTCCCAGCTCGCCTTCATGTGCGGGGGCAGCGGCGCCGTGACGTCGAGCGTGCCGCCGCTAGGGTTGGAGATCACCAGCCGCCGCGCCAGGAGATGCAGCTTGGCTTCCACCGCATCGGGCACGGACCGGTTCGGGTCCGTGCGGCGCGGATCGTTGGCCGCGACGCTTCCCTGATACTTCGGATCGCCGACGATCGGATGTCCGATCGCCTCGGCATGGGCGCGCAGCTGGTGGGTGCGGCCGGTGACCGGCTTCATGGACAGCCAGGCGAGCCGCGGGGTCACCTTGTCGACCGTGGTGTAGTAGGTGACCGAGTGCTGGGCATCGGCCTCGCCGTGGCGGGCGACCCGCATGCGCTCGAGCGCCGGACGGTCCGGCTCGCCGCGCGCCTGCGTGCGCCGCTCGCCCATCGCCTCGCCCTTGGCGAGGAAAAGCGAGATGCGGCCCTGCGCGGGTTTCGGCACGCCCGCCACCAGGGCCCAGTACGTCTTGCGGGCCTGGCGGGAGCGGAACAGCGTACCGAGATCGGCCGCCATGCGGCGGGTCCGGGCGATCAGCAGGACGCCCGCGGTGTCCCGGTCGAGCCGGTGCACGAGGCGCGGACGCTCGCCCTCGCCGTCGGTCAGGGCGTCCAGCATGCCGTCGATGTGGTGGTGGGTGCCGGACCCGCCCTGCACCGCGAGGCCGTAGGGCTTGTTGAGCACGATGAGCCCGCGGTCCTCGAACAGGACCATGGCCTGCAGGGCCCGGCGGTCGGCCTCGCCCGTCTCGCGCCTGGGATCGGCCTCGAGGGCCGGCTGCTCGCGCATCGGCGGCACGCGGACCGCCTGGCCTTGCGCGACCCGGGTGGACGCCTTGACCCGGCCGCCGTCGACCCGGACCTGGCCGGTCCGCACGATCTTGTTGAGATGCCCGATCGTCACCTCGCCGACGCGATGACGGAGCCAGCGGTCGAGCCGCATGCCGTCCTCATCGGCGGTGACGATCAGGGTTTGCAGACTCAACGAAGCACCGGGACGAGAAGCGGGGATCGGACGTCCGTCGGAGCCGGACGCCACACACCCCGTCAGGGGGTCGTGGGAGGGGGCGGGGCCGGCGCGGGCGACACGGGCGCCGGGGTGGGCGCGTCGGCGGCGGGGGCCGGGGCGGCGTTCGGCATGTCGGCCTGGGCGGAGACGGGCTTGACCGGCTCGGGCAAGCCCTCCGCGATCTTCTTCAGGATGCCGGGCAGGTCGTCGGGATCCGGGTTGAGATCGCGCGCATGGTTCCACTGGAAATGCGCCTCGAGCTTGCGGCCCGTGCGCCAGTAGGCATCGCCCAGATGATCGTTGACGGTGGGGTCGGCCGGCTTGAGCGCGGCGGCCCGCTCCAGCTCCTTGACCGAGTCGTCGACCTCGCCGAGCTTGAAGTGCGCCCATCCCAGGCTGTCGACGATGTAGCCGTCTTCGGGGCGCAAAGCGACGGCCCGCCGCAGCATCTTGAATGCCTCGTCGAGGTGCTGTCCGCGGTCGACCCAGGAATAGCCGAGATAGTTGAGCAGCATGGGCTGGTCGGGCGCGATGCGCAGCGCATGCTGGAAATCGGCCTCCGCCTCCGGCCACGCCTTGTTGCGCTCGTAGGCGATGCCGCGGAAGTAGAGGAGCGGCCAGGCCGGCTTGTCGTCCGGGCCCAGCAGCGCGAGCGCCTTGGTGTAGGTCTCAATGGCGGCCGGGTACTGCTTCTGCGCCCGCTGGATGTTGCCCAGCGTGCTCAGCGCGTCGAGATCGGCGGGGCGGGCGGCCACGATGGCGCCCAGATGCTTGATGGCCTCGTCCGACCGGCCGAGCGCATCGAGCGTGACGCCGGTCTGCACGTCGGCATTGGCCTTGAGCGGGCTCGACTCGGACACGGTCTCGTAGACGTCGATCGCCTGCTCGTTCTGCTTGAGATGCGCGTAGATGTCCGCGAGCGTGACCGTCGCCAGGGCGTTCTGCGGCTGCAGGTAGAGCGAAAGCCGGAGATAGACCATGGCCGCAAGGTCGTCGCCCTGCCGCCCGCCCGCGGCGCCGAGGCCGTACAGCACCTCGGCCGCCCCGTCCTCCGCGTTGCGGATCAGCGGCTGCAGCGGCTTGCCGGCCTTAAGGTCGGCCAGTGCGGCGGTGACCATCGGGTGGCGCGGGGTCGTGCGGTCGAATTCGGCATAGGCCCGCTGCGCCTCCGCCGTGTCGCCATGGCGGGCGAAGAAGCGGCCATAGGCGTCGACGAGGCGAAGCACGGTCTTGTCCAGGGCATAGGCCGCCTTGAAGCGGGTGGTCGCCTCGGCCGGATCGCCGGCGAGGTCGGCGATCAGCGCCGCGTGATACGCCTTGAAGAGCGCGAAGCTCGTGTCCCTGATGCCGTCGATGGTGGCGAGCGCCTTGCGCTCGTCGCCCTGCCCCGCCTGGGTCCAGGCCGACAGGAGGGTCGCGGTGACGTCGCGCTCTTCCCCGGCCCGTCCGAGCGCGAACTGGCGCCGGGCGGCCACGTAGTGCCGGCCCTTCATCTGCTCGACCCCGAGCACGAGGTGGCTGAGGCTGTTCTTGGGGTCGCGGGCGACGAGGCGGCGCGCGAGATCGGCGGCTTCGGCGATGTCGCCGTTGGACAGGGCCGCCACGAAGGTGCGCTCGATCAGCTCGGGATTGGCCGGATCGGCCCGCAGCGCCTCGCGGAAGAAGGTGGAGGCCGCCATGGTGTCGCGGTCGGCTCCCGCGACCAGGGCCGACAGGTAGTCGCCGACGGCGCTGCCGCCGACCTCGAAGGGCGCGGCGATTGCCACCGCCTCGCGGGCCGCGGCCGGGGCCGCCAGGGCGAAAGCCAGGACGGCGGCAGCCACGCTGCTCTTGAGAAGACGATCCGACAAGAGTGATGACGTCCCGTTGCAAGCGCGGCCGAAGCCAGCGGCCTCATCTTTCGATTCAGCGTTGTCCGATGGTCCGCAACCATGTCCTTTTTGCGAGTCGGTCGCAACTGCGCCCCGCCGGGCGTATTGAACCGTCGACAAAGTAGAGATGTCGTCCAATGTTCAAAGCGCTCCGCATCGACAAGACAGACGACGGCCAGAGCATCGCCGAGGGCCTCTTCGACGAGGCCGACCTCATGGACGGCGATGTCACGGTCCGCGTGACCCACTCCACCGTGAACTACAAGGACGGCCTGGCGATCACTGGACGCTCGCCCGTGGTGCGGCGGTTCCCCATGATCCCCGGCATCGACTTCAGCGGCGTCGTGGAGAGCAGCCAGGATCCCGACTTCCGCCCCGGCGATGCCGTCGTGCTGAACGGGTGGGGCGTGGGCGAGACCCATCTCGGCGCCTATGCGGCGCGCGCACGCGTCAAGGGCGCCTGGCTGATCCCCTTGCCGGAAGGGTTCTCGCCGGCCGAGGCGATGGCGGTCGGCACGGCCGGCTACACGGCCATGCTGTGTATCCTGGCGCTCGAAAAGGCCGGCCTGTCGCCCGGTCAGGGCCCGGTGATCGTCACGGGCGCGGCCGGGGGGGTGGGGTCCATCGCGGTCGCGGTCCTGGCGGCGCTGGGCTGGCACGTCGTCGCCTCCACGGGCCGGCCCGGGGAAGCGGGGTTCCTGCGGGATCTCGGCGCGGCGGAGATCGTCGACCGGGCGAGCCTGTCCGCGCCGGGCCGGCCGCTCGGCAAGGAGGTCTATGCGGGCGGGGTCGACTCGGTCGGCTCGCACACGCTGGCCAACGTGCTGGCGCAGACCCAGGCGCTCGGCGCGGTCGCGGCCTGCGGGCTCGCGGGCGGGATGGACCTGCCGGCCAGCGTCGCCCCCTTCATCCTGCGGGGCGTCTCGCTGCTCGGGATCAACAGCGTCACGGCGAGCCGGGCGCGGCGGCTCGAGGCGTGGGCCCGGCTCGCGCGCGACCTCGACCGCGGAAAGCTCGCCGCGCTGACGACCACGATCGGCTTCGGCGCCATCGTGCCGACCGCGGAAGCCATCCTCGAGGGCCGGATCCGTGGCCGCGTGGTGGTCGAGATCGGTTCCTGAGCCGCCGTCACCCCCGGGGCGCCGCCGCCCGGGCCAGCCGGTCCGCGATGGCTTCGCCGAGGCCATGGGCCGGGATCGGCGCGACGGCGATCACCGGAGCGCCGAGGCGATCGAGCGCGTGCAGGTGGGCGAACAGCCGTGCCGCGGCTTCGGTGAGGTCGCCGGCCGGCGACAAGTCGCGGTAGGGACGCGTCCGCGCCCAGCCCTGCAGGCGGCCGCCGAAATCGAGAACGGCCTCGTCCGGCCCGGCCGTGAGGGCATGCAGCCGCAGCCGGGCCGCCGGGGCGTAGTGCGAGACGAGGAGGCCGGGCGCGAGGGGCGCCGTGCCGCCGGCCTCCGGCCCTGCGGCGAGGGGCCGGCCGAGCACGGCTTCGATCGCCTCGCGCGGCACCCCGCCGGGCCGCAGCAGCGTCGGCACCTTGAGACAGGCGACGATGGTCGACTCGACGCCCACCGGACAGGCGCCCCCGTCCAGCACGAGGTCGACCCGGCCGGCGAGGTCGGCCGCCACATGGGCCGCCGTGGTGGGGCTGATGCGGCCGGAGCGGTTCGCCGAGGGGGCGGCGAGCGGCCGGTCCACGGCCGCGAGCAAGGCCCGGGCGACCGGATGGGCCGGCACCCGCAGGGCGATGCTCGCAAGGCCGGCGCGGGCCAGCGCGCCGACCCGCTCGCCCGCGGCCGGCACCACCAGCGTCAGCGGTCCGGGCCAGAACGCCGCGGCCAAGCGGAGCGCGTCGGGACCGAGCGCGCCGAGGCCGCCCGCCTGCTCAAGCCCCGCGACATGGATGATCAGCGGGTTGAACCGCGGCCTCTCCTTGGCGGCATAGATGCGGGCGACCGCCGCCTCCGAGGTCGCATCGGCCGCAAGGCCGTAGACGGTCTCGGTCGGGATCGCCACGAGGCC
>CAXUMV010000223.1:0-1024 GCA_964252065.1 uncultured Lichenihabitans sp. | reverse complement strand
CAGCACGGCCGCGGCCCGTCCGATGGCCGCCGGGTCGGCTGGAAGCGTGATGGTCATGACATCCGGGATGGCTGCGCCCCCTTCGCGCGCGGGGGCAGGTCGAGCTAGTCTAGCGCCAAACGCCATCCGCCGCGACGAGGCCCGGACCCCATGAGCTACAAGGCGCCGATCGGCGATCTCCTGCTGTCGATGCGCACCGCCGGCGGCCTCGGCACAACGCTCGGCGAGGCGGACGCGCGCGCCATCCTGACCGAAGCGGGCGCGCTCGCCGAGAACGTCCTGCTGCCGCTCGACCGGGTGGGCGACAGGACCGGGCTGACCCTCACGGAGGGCCGCGTCGCGACCCCGCCCGGCTGGGGGGACGCCTATGCGGCCTGGCGCGAGGGCGGCTGGGCCGGCCTTGCGGCGCCCGCCGCGGACGGCGGCATGGCCCTGCCGGCCCTCCTCAACGTCGCCGTGATGGAGATCTGGAGCGCCACCAACGCGGCCTTCGCGCTCGGTCCGGTGCTGAGCGCGGGCGCCGTCGAGGCCCTGGCCCGGCACGGCAGCCCGGCCCTGCGGGCGCTCTACCTGCCGCACCTCGTCTCCGGACGCTGGACCGGGACCATGAACCTGACCGAGCCGCAGGCCGGCTCGGACGTGGGCGCGCTGCGCACCCGGGCGACGCCGCAGCCGGACGGCAGCTACAAGATCCAAGGCCAGAAGATCTACATCACCTACGGCGAGCACGACCTCACCGAGAACATCGTGCATCTGGTGCTGGCCCGCCTGCCGGACGCACCGCCCGGCCACCGCGGCATCTCGCTGTTCTTGGTGCCCAAATACCTGCCCGACGCCGACGGCCGCCCGGGCACGCGCAACGACCTCGTCTGCAGCGGGCTCGAGGGCAAGCTCGGCATGCACGCCTCTCCGACCTGCACCATGGTGTTCGGCGATGGCGGCGGCGCGACGGGCTGGCTGGTCGGCGAGGCCAACCAGGGCCTTGCCTGCATGTTCACGATGATGAACAACGCCCGGCTCGCGG
>CAXUMV010000222.1:3858-6363 GCA_964252065.1 uncultured Lichenihabitans sp. | reverse complement strand
GCCGGGGTGCTGATCCTGCAGACGCAGCTCCTGTCCGTCGGGCCGCCGGCCCAGGTCATCGCCGCCTACCGCGACGTGACGGCCGCCCAGCAGGACCTGCAGCGGCAGGTCAACGACGCCGACTCCTACGCCAACCGCGTGGTGCCCGAGGCGCGGGGCGGGGCGGCCCGCATTCTCCAGGAGGCCGACGGCTACAAGCAGCAGACCGTACAGGAAGCCCAGGGCCAGGCCTCGCGCTTCGACCAGATCTACGATCAGTACAAGAATGCTCCGGCCGTTACGCGCCAGCGCATCTACATCGAGACGATGGAGAAGATCCTCACCGGCGCCGACAAGGTGATCGTCGACAGCAAGGGCGGCGTCACGCCCTACCTGCCGCTCGGCGCGCTGGCGCCCGCCGCGGCCCCCAAGGGAGCCAACCCATGAAGTTCGGCCTCCTGACGGGCCTGGCGGCGGCCCTGCTGGTCCTGGTGATCGTCGCCAGCAGCGCGCTGTTCACGGTGGACCAGACCGAAAAGGCGCTCGTGCTCCGCTTCGGCGAGCCCCAGCAGCTGATCACCGAGCCCGGGCTGCATTTCAAGCAGCCGTTCCTGGAATCGGTGGTGGTGTTCGACAACCGCACCCTCAACCTCGAGTCCCCGCAAGAGGAGGTGCTGGCCTCCGACAGCCAGCGCATCCTGGTCGACTCGTTCCTGGTCTACCACATCGCCGACCCGCTGCGGTTCTACCAGACCGTGGGCACCGTGCTGCGCGCCAACAACCAGCTGGGCTCGGTCCTCAATTCCGCCGTGCGGCGTGTGCTGGGCGATGCCACCCTGCCCCAGATCATCAAGGAGGATCGGGCCGGTCTGATGGTGAAGATCCGCGACCAGGTGGACAAGGAAGCGGCCCGCCTCGGCGCCTCGGTGACCGACGTGCGCATCCGGCGCGCCGACCTGCCGCGGGAGATCTCCGAAAAAGTGTTCAGCCGCATGCAGTCCGAGCGGGCCCGGGAGGCCGCGCAGTACCGCGCGCAGGGCTCCGAACAGGCGCAGACCATCACGGCCAGGGCGGACCGCGACGTCGTGATCCTGAAGGCCGATGCGCAGCGCCAGGCCGACCAGACGCGCGGGGCGGGCGATGCCGAGCGCAACCGCATCTTCGCCGAAGCCTACGGCCGGGATCCCGACTTCTTCGCCTTCTACCGGTCGATGCAGGCCTATGCGTCCGGCCTGAAGTCGAGCGATACCCGGTTCGTGGTGTCGCCCGGCTCGGCGTTCTTCCGCTTCTTCGACAATCCCACGGCCGCAGCCGCCCTGCCGCCGGCCGCCACGGCGCCCTCCCCGCAGCCTTGAGGTCGGGGTGACGGTCGTGCTCGCCGGCGCTGCCCTTCTCCCGCCCCGCGGGAGAAGGTGGCCGACAGGCCGCATGAGGGGATCCGCTTCTCCCAGGACCCCTCATCCGCCCTGTCGGGCACTTTCTCCCCACTGGGCGCGGGGCAAAGGAGCCAATCACGGCCGTCGGATGACCCTGGACTTGCTCGACCGGCGCCCGGTCGCGTGAGCCGGCTCGAGTCCTTCATCCGCCGCATGTCGGCGCAGCGCGACATCCTCGACGATCTCGCCCCGCGCCTCGCCGCGGTCCCGGGCGCCATCTTCGAGTTCGGCCTGGGCAGCGGGCGGACCTACGACCACCTGCGCGAACGCTTCCCCGGCCGCCGCATCGTCGTGTTCGAGTGCGTCGTCGCCGAGAACCCGCTCGTGCCCCTGCCGGCCGACGACCTCGTGGCCGGCGACATCCGCGAGACCGCCTCGCGCTTCCCGGACGGCTCGGCCGCCCTGATCCATGCCGACATCGAGACCGGCGTCGCCGAGACCGACGCGGGCCTCGCGGCCTGGCTGCCGGGCCTGATCGCCCGGCTGCTCGTGCCGGGCGGCTATGGGGCGAGCGGGGCTCCCCTGGCCCACCCGGGCCTTGTCCCCTGCCCGCTGCCGCCGGGCGTTCCCCCCGGGCGTTACCACGCGGTACGGCGCCTCTAAGGCTACGGGTGCACGGGATGCCGCTGAGCGACGACGAGATCGACCGCTATGCCCGCCACATCGTGCTGCGCGAGATCGGCGGCCCGGGCCAGGCGAGGCTTAAGGCGGCCCGCGTGCTGGTGATCGGCGCGGGCGGGCTCGGCGCCCCGGTCATCCAGTACTTGGCGGCGGCGGGCATCGGCACGCTCGGCATCGCCGACCACGACCGCGTGTCGCTGTCGAACCTGCAGCGGCAGGTCCTGTTCACCACCGCCGATGTCGGCGCCGGCAACGCCGAGGCGCTGGTCGCCCGCTACGACCTCGTGCTGGACGGGAGCGACAACTTTGCGACCCGCTACACGGTCTCGGATGCCTGCTACCGGGTAGGACGGCCGCTCGTCACGGGCGCGGTCGGCCCCTTCGATGGGGCGGTCACCACGCTGCGGCCGTTCGAGACCGGCCCCGGGGGCGTGCCCAACCCAACCTATCGATGCCTGTTCCCCGCGCC
>CAXUMV010000222.1:0-3845 GCA_964252065.1 uncultured Lichenihabitans sp. | reverse complement strand
AAGCGTGCCGACCTGCGCCGAGGTCGGCGTCGTCGGGGCGCTGACCGGGCTTGTCGGCTCGGCCATGGCGCTCGAGGCCCTCGGCCAGATCGCCGGCTTCGGCACGGGCCTGGTCGGCCGCCTGCTCATGATCGACGCACGGGCCTGGCGATTCGAGACGATCCGCTACGGGTGGGATCCGGCCAATCCGCTGAGCGGGATGCCGGCGTCCACAGCGGCCCGGTGAGGCGCGCATGCACACCCGCGGCGTCATCCCTCCGGAGCGTTGCGTCGCGGTGCCGCAAAGGCTTGACGAGACTGTGGCGCCGCCGCTCAATACAGGGGCGGCGGGCTTCAAGGTGTCTCAAATCGAAACGACTCCTCACGATTTGTTAACCAATGCTCCGCAGAGTCTGATGATCGACGGTCACTGGGGCGATGCCCCAAAGCGGAGGGTGGACGTGTCTCTAGCCGAAAAGGGTTCCGCGGCGGCCGCGCCGGTTCGCGCCCTGCACAACGCACCGACACCGAGCATCGACAACATCCTGCGGCTCGCGCTCAACGGCACGGCCGGCCGCGGCGCGGGCGAGCGCACGACCGGCGACGTGGACTTCAAGAAGGCCGCCGGTCTGCTCGACCGGGCCACCACGGCCATCTCCCACCTGACCGCGCGGCGCGACGAGCTCGAGCAGGCGGCGGCGGCGCGCGAGGCGTTCTACACCGACAAGGTGCGCCAGCTGCAGGAGCAGGCGAGCGAGTGGGAGCGTCGCGCCAAGGTCATCAAGGCCCAGCTGAGCGACAACGAGATGCGGCTGTCCGAGAACCAGGCCCGCCTCGAGGCCCTGAGCACGCGGGCCGAACAGGCCGAAGCGCGCGCGACGGTCGCCGAGCAGCAGTCCGCCGAGGCGCGGCGGCAGCTGCAGGCCTATCACGACAAGATCGTAGATACGTTCAGCTCGCTCGCCTGAGCGGGCTCGCGCGGGGCCGGGGCGGCGGCGAGAGGTGGCGACCGGCCAGGGTCGGGGTGATGGCCGCCCGGCCTCGCTGCGCATCGATGCCGCGGCGCGGCGCGTCGGGCTGTCGCCCGTCGACCCCGCTTTCGTCCAGAACCCCTACGGGACCTATCGGGCGATCCGCGAGGCGGGGCTCACCGCCTTCTTCTGGGAAGACTACGGGTTCTGGTGCTTTGCGGGCCACGCGGAGGTCGCCGCGCTCTTCCGCGACCGCCGCTTCGGACGCGAGGTCACCCATGTCGCGAGCCGCGAGGCGCTCGGCTGGCCGCCCATCCCGGCGCGGCTCAAACCCTTCTACGACATCGAAGCCCATTCCATGCTGGAGCGCGAGCCGCCGGTCCACACCCGCCTGCGGACGCTCGTCAATCGCGCCTTCGTCGGCCGCACCGTGGAGCGGCTGCGCCCGCGGCTCGAGGGGCTGGCGCACGCGCTGATCGACGCCTTCGACCCCGCGGGCGTCGACCTGCTGCCGGCCTATGCCGAGCCCATTCCCGTGACGGTCATCGCCGAGATGCTCGGGGTGCCGCTCGCCATGACGCCGCAGCTCCTCGACTGGTCCCACCGGATGGTCGGCATGTACCAGTTCGGGCGCAGCCGCGCCGCGGAGGATGCCGCGGTCGAGGCCAGCCTCGCCTTCGTGGCCTGCCTGCGCGGGATGATCGCGGCCCGGCGGGACGCGCCAGGCGAGGACATGCTGAGCGTGCTGATCGCCGCCGAGGCCGACGGCGGGCGCCTTGGCGAGGACGAGCTGATCTCGACCGCGATCCTGCTCCTCAATGCCGGGCACGAGGCCACCGTGCACGCGATCGGCAACGCGGTCGCCGCGATCCTGACCGCAGGCCTCGATCCCGCGGCCCTGTTCGCCGACCCCGCCGCGACCGCGCGGACCATCGAGGAACTGCTGCGCTTCGCCCCGCCGCTGCATCTGTTCACCCGCTACGCGCTGGAGCCGCTGAGCCTCGCCGGCGTCCCGTTCGGGGTCGGGGACAGGATCGGCCTGGTGATCGGGGCGGCGAACCGCGATCCCGAGGCCTTCCCCGACCCCGACAGCCTGGTTCCCGGCCGCACCGGCCCGGGCCACCTCGCCTTCGGAGGCGGCATCCATTTCTGCGTCGGGGCGCCGCTCGCGCGGCTGGAGCTGCAGGTGGCGCTGCCCATCCTGTTCGCCCGCAAGCCGGGCCTCCGCCTCGCCGCGCCGCCGACCGTGGCGGACCGCTACCATTTCCATGGCATGGAGACGCTGCGCGTGCGGGCCTGATCGGCGCCCGCTACCGCCGGCGCAGCACCATCGGCATGCCGCCCTGCGGCCGCAGCGAGACGCGCTGCAGCGGCACGATGGGATGGCCGGGCTTGAGGTCGAACCGGAACCGTCGGACCACGGTCGCGAGCACCGTGACGGCCTCCTGCAACGCGAAGGCGGCGCCGATGCACACCCGCGGCCCCGCCCCGAAGGGCAGGTAAGCGAAGCGGTCGATCGTCCGCCGCGCCTCGGGCAGGAAGCGCTCCGGGCGGAAGCGGTTGGGCTCGTCCCACAGCCGATTGTGCCGGTGCAGCACCCAGGGCGAGATGACGATCTGCGTGCCGGCCTTGACCAGCATGCCCCCGAACCGATCGGGATCGCGGGCCTGCCGGCTGATGGTCGCGGCGGGCGGATAGAGGCGCAGCGTCTCGTCGATGACGGCCCGGGTCAGCACCAGGCGGTCGAGCGCCCCGGGGGTGACGATGCCGTCCGGCAGCACCGCGTCGACCTCCCGTTCGATCCCGGCCCGGGACCTTGGATCCTGCGACAGGAGATAGAGCGCCCAGGTCAGGGCGTTGGAGGTCGTCTCGTGGCCGGCCGCGATGAAGGTCACGATGTTGGCCTTGATCTCGACCTCGGCGAGACCCTCGCCCGACTCGGGGTCGCGGGCGGCGAGCAGCAGGGTGAGGAGGTCGCGCGGCACCCCGGCGGGATCGGCCTCGAGCTGCGCCCGGCGGCGCTCGATCATGGCATCGACCGCCTCCTCGAAGAAGCGCAGGGCGGGCCGCGCCCGGATGCGGCCGATGCGCGGGATGAAGCCGGGCGCATCCAGGATGTCGAGCGGATCGATCTGGCCGATGGCGCCGAGATAGGCCGTGACGGCGGCCGCGAACTCGGCCGGCGTGCGGGTCAGGCCGTCCGAGAAGATGGTCCGGGCCAGGATGCCGAGCGTCGCCTGCGCCATCTCCTGCGCGACATCCAGGGTGCGGCCTTCGCGCCGGCGCTCGAGGCGCAGCACGAAGTCGTGGGCGACCTCCGCCATCGCGGCCTCGAAGCCGGCGACCGTGCGGGGGGAGAAGAGCGGCGCCATGGCGCGCCGCTGCGCCCGCCACATCTCGCCCTCGGCCATCAGCAGCCCCTTGCCGAGGCCGGGCGAGAGGAGACGCTGCTGCAGGTCGTCCTTGGGATAATTGGCGACGTTGTCGACCAGCACGTGGCGGATCAGCGCGGGGTCGCTCAACACCAGGATGCGGCCCAGAACGCCGGTCCCGCCGACGACGAGCCTGTCGAAGTGCAGCCTGGTCCAGGTCGCGACCGGATTGGCCCGCAGGGCGCGCAGCAGCGCGAAGGTGCCGAGCGGCCCCTCCAGCGGCACGGGGCCGGGCGCGAGCGGCGCCTCCGCGGCCGCATCGATGTCCACCATCACGCTCACAAGCCAAAACTCCGTCGCGGCCCCATGCGGATCATATAGGAGCAAAGCGGCGACCCGGCCGCTCCGGTGCGGCGTCCTGCCATGGGCAGGATGGGGCGGCCCCCTCGGAGCGATCTCGGTTGCCGCAATTCGGGTCCGTGCCGGCCCTTTCGCCCGCTTCGCGGGAGAAGGGCATGATCCT
>CAXUMV010000221.1:0-6374 GCA_964252065.1 uncultured Lichenihabitans sp. | reverse complement strand
TTGACGGTCCGCGCCCCGGTCAGGAACGAGTTGATGTTGCGCAGCACGATGCCGATCGGCTTGGCGGCCACGAAGCCGAGCTTGCCGGTCTTGGAGGCGACGCCCGCCGCGACGCCGTCGACGTAGTGGCCCTGGTCCAGAAAGGCGAAATAGGAGCCGGCGTTCTTGGGGTCGGCCGGCTTCCAGAGCGGCGCCGCGTGGCGGAACTGCACGTCCGGGTTGCTCTTGGCCGCTTCGACCATGAACGGGCTGTAGTAGCCGAAGGAGGTGGGCAGGATCAGCTTCGCGCCGTCGAGATTGATCATCGACTCCATGGTCTTGGAGACCGCGTCCGTCTCCGGCACGTTCTCCTCCTCGATGACCGTGACGCCGGGCACGCTTTTGAGCGCCTGCACGCCGACCGCATGGGCCTGGTTCCAGCCGAAGTCGTCGCGGGCCCCCACATAGACCACCCCGACCGTCAGCGCGTCGGCCGCAAGGGCCCGGCCCAGCGGCAGGGTCGCGGCAGCCGCGCCGGCCGCGGCCGTCTTGAGGAAATGCCTGCGGTTCAGTCTGTCGATGCGCATGGACGGGCCATCCTTCGTCGGGAGCGGAGCCGGAGATCGGCGGCCGGGGCCGCAGGTTGCGTTCCCATTCGCAAAGCCCGTGCCACGCGCCTCGCCCGTGGAGGTGGGCGATGCATCACCCGCGTCGTGAGCATCTTGTATGCAACGAGGCGAAGCGCCCAACTTGTATGCAATCCAGGGGGAAGCGCCGGCTCAGCCGACCTCGGCGGCCGTGTCGACGGCCTCGCGCACGATCACGATATGCGCCCGCATGGCGTCGAAAGCCGCTGCCGCGTCGCGCGCCCGGATGGCGGCCACGACCCCGCGGTGCTCGGCCAGCGACCGGGCGAGGCGACCCGGGGCGGCGAACTGCGCCCGCCGGAAGGGCGCGAGCCGGTCGCGCGTCTCGAGCGTCAGCTGCATCAGGTAGGCGTTGTGGGCGCCGCGATAGATCGCGTCGTGAAAGGCGTTGTTCAGGGTCGCGTAGCCCTCGCGATCCGCGGCCGCGACGCGTGCCGCGGCGGCTGCCATGATGTCGTCGAGCGCTCCGAGCTCCGCCTCGGTCATGGCCAGGGCGGCGCCGCGCGCGCAGAGCCCCTCGAAATCGGCCATGACGGCGAACATGTCGTCGAGCTCGCCTTCGCTGAAGGTCCGCACGACGGCGCCCCGGTGGGCGCGGGTCTCCAGCGTGCCGCTGGCGGTGAGCTGCCGGATGGCTTCGCGGATCGGCGTTCGCGACACCCCGTAATGGGCGGCGATCTCCGTCTCGTCGAGCGCCGTTCCCGGTGCGAAGCGCCCCGAGGCGATGTCCTGGGCGAGGCTGAGGGCGATCGCCTCCGCCTTGGTCGGCTTGCCGCGCTGGGTGGTCACCCGTCCGCGTCCCGCGCCGCCACGTAGCGGCGCCAGCCGCCGAACCCGGAGACGTCCCGCGCGCCCTCGGTCGCGATGGCCTCGCACAGGAACCCCTTGGGGGTCGAGCCGTCGGCCAGCCGCACCGTGCCGATCCCGAGCGGGGCGGGAATGGCGGCGACGAAGCGGCCGAAGGCGGCGGGCGTGAGGCTCCAGACCTCGGTCGCGATCGCGGTGCCCCGGCCGTCGGCCACCCGGACCAGGCCGGGCTTGGCCGGCACGGTGCCGGGAAGCGCGTAAAGGGCGTAGTCGGGCCGTGTCGCCACTTCCCGCCGCCGCCGCGCGCCGAGCGCAACCAACTCATGATTGAGGGGCAACCCGGAGAGATGCGCGCCCACTACGCAAAGCTCGACGGTGTCGTCCTCGGCCGGCCCGGCCGGAGCTGCCCTCGCTGGTTGCGCGACCCCGGTTGCGCCGAGCGGAACGGCGGATTGTCGATGGAAATCAGTGCCGATCGTCAGCAGTGATCCGTCCTGGCTCGCGGGCCCGACGAGGGTGATACCCGCCGGGCAACCATCGGCCCTGAACGGTCCCGGCACCGCGAGCGCGCAGAGATCGAGCAGGTTGACGAAGTTGGTGTAGGTGCCAAGCCCCGCATTGGGTCCGATCGGATCCGCGGCCGTCTCGGCGATCGTCACGGGCCGCGGGAAGGTCGGGACCACGAGGGCGTCGATGCCCGTCCAGACCGCCTCGGTCGCGCGGCGCAGCGCAGCGAGCCGATAAAGCCCAGCAAAGGCGTCGGCGGCGCTCTTGTCGCGGGCGCCTTGCGTGATGGCGAGCGTCGTCGGATGCAGGGCCTCGGGCGACCGCTCGATGAAGGTCCGGATGGCCTGGTAGCGCTCGGCGACCCATGGCCCGTCGTAGAGAAGCCGTGCGACGGCGAAGAAGGGCGACAGGTCGACCTCGATCAGCCCATGGCCGGCGTGCCGCAGCAGCGCCAGGGCCTGGTCGAAGGCTCTGGCCGCCTGCTCGTCTCCGAGAAAGATCCGGCTGCTCCGGTCGGGGATGCCCAGGCGCCGGGGTCCGGATGGCCCGGGCGCCCCGAGGACCGCGCGGCGCGACCAGGGGTCCTCGGCGTCGTAGCCCGCCATGGCGGTCAAGACGGTCCAGGCGTCGGACCCCGTGAGGGCGAAGACCGACACGCAGTCGAGCGTCTGGCAGGCGGGGAGCACGCCGCGCACCGGAACGGCGCCGAGGGTCGGCTTCAGCCCGACGATGTTGTTGAGGCCGGCCGGCACCCGGCCCGAGCCGGCCGTGTCGGTGCCGAGCGCGAAGGAGACGAGGCCGGTCGCGACCGCGACCGCGGACCCGGACGAGGAGCCGCCCGGCACGAGGGTGCGGTCGAAGGCGTTGAGGGGCACGGGATGCGGGGTGCGGACCCCGACCAGGCCGGTCGCGAACTGGTCGAGGTTCGTCTTGCCGACCGGGATCGCGCCGGCGCCGATCAGCCGCCGCACCGCCTCAGCCGACCGCTCCGGCGTGAACGCGAAAGCCGGGCACGCCGCGGTCGTCGGCAGCCCGGCGCAGTCGATGTTGTCCTTGATCGCGAAAGGAATGCCCCACAGGGGCTTGCCGAGGGGATCGAAGGGCCCGAGCGCGTCCACGAACCCCTCGAGCGTCGCGGGCGAGAACCGCGAGAGGAAGATGCCGGGATCGCCGAGCCGCTCGATCCGCGCGGCGACCGCCCGCATCACCTCCCGCGGATCGAGACCCTCGCCATAGGCCGCGCGCAGCGTGGTGAGGTCGAACGATTGCGGGATCATCACAGACAGTCGGCCCTGCTCGGTATACAACGACAAAGCAATTGTCGCGCCAGGGTTCCCTCATGCTGCCCGTCAACGATCCTGCGGTCCTGGCCGAAGTCGAGGCGGCCTTCGCCCGTTACGAGGAGGCGCTGGTCACCAACGACGTCGCGGCCCTGGATGCCCTGTTCTGGCGGGACGAGCGGACCATCCGGTACGGCGGTGGGGAGAACCTGCACGGCTTTGCGGCCATCGCGGCGTTCCGGGCGGCGCGGCCGGCCGCGGGCCTCGCCCGGACGCTCGAGGACGTGGTGATCACGACGTTCGGGCGCGAATTTGCGACCTGCTCCACCCTGTTCCGCCGCGCCGGGGCGCCGGGGAAGGTCGGCCGTCAGATGCAGAGCTGGGTGCGGACCGACGAGGGCTGGCGGGTGGTCGCGGCCCATGTCAGCCTGATCGACGACGCAGGCTGACACGCCTCAGTCGGGCGGCGTGCCGTTGAGCGCCAGCACCTCGCCCGAGAGATAGAGCGAGCCGGTGATGAGGACGCGCGGCGGGCCGTGCGCCGCATGCGCCGCGACGGCCGCGAGCCCCTCGTCGAGCGACGCGCAGGCGGTGGCGGGCAGGCCGGCCGCGGCCGCGACGGCTGCGAGTTCGGCCGCGGTGTGGCCGGCGTGGTCCCCGGAGACCGGGATCGTCAGCACGTGGCGGCCGAGCCCCTTGAACGGGGAGAGGAACGCGCCCGCGTCCTTGGTCGACAGCATGCCGCAGACGAGCACCAGCGGCCGGGCGAACCGGTCTTCGGCCTCCGCCATGGCTTCGGCGATGACGCGCCCGCCCTCGGCGTTGTGGCCGCCGTCGAGCCAGACCTCGCTGCCGGGCGGCAGCCGGTCGGCGATGGGGCCGCGTCCGAGCCGCTGCAGGCGGGCCGGCCACTCGGCCCCGACCAGCCCCGCTTCGATCGCCTCGGGCGCGCAGGCGGGATCGAGAAGGCGGATGGCCGCGATCGCGGTGCCGGCGTTGAGGTGCTGGTGCCGGCCGCTGAGGCGCGGCAGGGGAAGGTCGAGAAGCCCGGCCTCGTCCTCGTAGACGAGGCGGCCCCGCTCCTCGCGGGCGTAAAAATCCTGGCCGCCGATCAGGGGCCGCACGCCGAGCGCTTCGGCCTCGCGGATCAGCACCGCGAGCGAGGCCTCGCTCTGGGAGGCGAACACGGCCGGCACGCCGCGCTTCAGGATGCCGGCCTTTTCGAAGGCGATCCGCTCCACCGTGGTGCCCAGGAACTCGGGATGGTCCATCGACACGGGCGTGATCACCGTGAGGGCGGGCTTCGCCACGATGTTGGTCGCGTCGTAGCGGCCGCCGAGGCCTACCTCCAGCAGCAGTACGTCCGCCGGATGGCGGGCGAAGGCGACGAAGGCCGCCGCCGTGGTGATCTCGAAGACGCTGATCGCCTGGCCGGCATTGACCCGCTCGCATTCGCCGAGCACGTCGGCCAGCGCGGCATCGTCGATCAGCCGGCCCCCGCCGGGCGCCGCCAGCCGGATGCGCTCGTTAAAGCGCACTAGGTGGGGCGAGGTGTAGACATGGACGCGCTTGCCGGCGGCCTCGAGCATGGCGCGCAGGAACGCGACGGTCGATCCCTTGCCGTTGGTGCCAGCGACGTGGACCACCGGCGGGACCTGCCGCTCGGGGTGGCCGAGTTCGGCCAGCAGCCGCTCGATGCGCCCGAGCGACAAGTCGATCTTCTTGGGATGCAGGCCGGCGAAGCGCGCGAGAAAGGCGGCCGGCGCCTCGGCGGCCACGCGTCAGGCCGCAGCCGGAAGCGGGCTGGCCGGCCGGGCCGCGGCGGGGCTGCCCGCGGCGGCCTGGACGTTCATCAGCAGGCCGCAGAGGCGGGACAGCGTGGCGCGCATCTCCCCGCGCGGCACCACCATGTCGACCATGCCGTGCTCGCGCAGGTATTCGGCCCGCTGGAAGCCCTCGGGCAGCTTCTCCCGCACGGTCTGCTCGATGACCCGGGGACCCGCGAAGCCGATCAGCGCGCCCGGCTCGGCGATGTGGATGTCGCCCAGCATGGCGTAGGAGGCCGTGACCCCGCCGGTCGTGGGGTTGGTCAGCACCACGATGTAGGGCAGCCGCTCCTCCTTGAGGCGCCGCACCGCGACCGTGGTGCGCGGCATCTGCATCAGCGAGAAGATGCCCTCGTGCATCCGGGCGCCGCCCGAGGCCGCGAACAGGATGAAGGGCGTCCGGTGCTCGGCCGCATAGCTCAGGCCGGTGATCACCGCCTCGCCGGCCGCCATGCCGAGCGAGCCGCCGATGAAGTCGAAGTCCTGCACCGCCACGGTCACGGCGATGCCCCCGATCGAGCCCGCGCCGACCATCACGGCATCGTTCAGCCCCGTCTTGACGCGGGCGTCCTTCAGCTTGTCGACGTAGCGCTTCTCGTCCCGGAACTTGAGCGGGTCGAGCAGCACGTCCGGCACCAGGATGCTCGACCAGGCGCCGTCGTCGAAGGTGGCCCGCAGGCGCGCGTCGGTCGACATGCGCATGTGGTAGCCGGAGCCGGGCACGACGAAGAGGTTGGCCTCGAGATCCTTGTGGAACACGAGCTGCCCGCTGTCGGGGCACTTCACCCACAGATTGTCGGGCGTCTCGCGCTTGAGGAACGACCGAATCTTGGGGGGGACGACGTTCAGCATCCAGTTCATCGCGAGGCTCCCTGGCGCGCGGTCCGCACGCCGGCCGCGAGGCCTTCCACAAAGGCGGTCGCCGCCGCCACGGTGCCGGCGGAGGCCGTGTCGTCGCCCTCGAAGCTCGCCACCATGGCGGCGATGAGGGCGCTGCCCACCACGACGCCATCGGCGTGGCGCGCGACGGTCGCGGCATCCCTCGCCGACTTGACCCCGAACCCCACGGCCACGGGAAGGTCCGTGTGGCCCTTGATGCGCCGGACCGCGCCCTCCACCGCCGCATGGTCGGGCTCGGAGCCGCCCGTCACTCCGGTGACCGAGACGTAGTAGACAAAGCCCGACGTGTTGGCGAGGACCGCCGGCAGGCGCCGGTCGTCGGTGGTCGGGGTCGCGAGGCGGATGAAGTTGAGGCCCGCCCGCAGGGCCGGCAGGCAGAGCTCGCGGTCCTCCTCGGGCGGCAGGTCGACGACGATGAGCCCGTCGAC
>CAXUMV010000220.1:3835-6377 GCA_964252065.1 uncultured Lichenihabitans sp. | reverse complement strand
CTCGCGGCGACCTTCTCCCCCGAGCTCGCCGACTTGACCATCTACGTGATCGACGTCGCCGGCGGCGAGAAGATCCCGCGCAAGGGCGGCCCGGGCATCACGCGATCGGACCTGCTGGTCATCAACAAGATCGATCTCGCGCCTCACGTCGGCGCCTCGCTCGCCGTCATGGAGCGCGACACCAAGGTCATGCGCAAGGACAAGCCCTACGTCTTCGCGAACATGAAGACCGGGGAGGGGCTCGACACGGTGATCGGCTTCATCGCCGCCCGCGGCGGCCTGCCGGCCCTGGCCCCTGGCGCGGAACTTGCCTCGTCCTGAGCCCTGGGGAGGGCCGCGATGGCGCTGATCGAGAACCGCTACGGCAAGGGACGGGTCCGCGTCCTGCGCCTGCACAAAGACGGCGACCGGCACGAGGTGCGCGAGCTGACCGTCCGCGCCATGATGACCGGCGATTTCGGCCGGCTGTTCACCGACGCCGACAACCGCAAGGCGGTCTCGACCGACACGGTCAAGAACCTCGTCAACATCGTGGCGCGCGAGAACCTCGCCCTCGACACCGAAGCCTTCTGCCAGGCCGTCTGCCGGCGCTTTTTCGACCGTTACCCGCAGGTCGCGGGCCTCGACGTCACGGCGCACGAGACCCGATGGCAGCGCATGGCGCTCGAGGGACGGCCGCATCCGCATAGTTTCGTGCTCGACAGCAACGGCCGGCCCTTCGCGAGCGTCGCCGCCACCCGGGACGGGATGACGATCCGCTCCGGCATCGCCGAGTTCACGATGATGAAGACGACCCAGTCGGGCTGGGACAACTACGAGAAGGACAGCTACACGACCATCCAGGAGACCCGCGACCGCATCTGCGCCACCAGCCTCGAGGCCTCATGGGCCTGGCGCGCCGTCCCGGCGGACTACCGGGCGACGAACGCGGCCATCCTGCGCACCATGCTCGGCATGTTCGCGACCACCTACAGCGAAAGCGTGCAGGACAGTCTCTACCGGATGGGCATGGCGGCGCTCGCCGAGGTCCCGGAGATCGAGACCATCACCCTGGCGGCGCCCAACAAGCACTACATCCCGATCAACCTCGCGGCCTTCGATCTCACCAACGACAACATGGTGTTCCTGCCGACCGACGAGCCGCACGGCCAGATCGAGTGCACGATCGGCCGGGACGGGTAGTTTCCGTTACTCGGCAAATACCAAGCCGCATCGAGCATGACCGGCCTCCGAACGCCCCTGTCGTCATTGCGAGCGGAGCGAAGCAATCTATCGTTCGGCCGCCCCCACCGTGGCGTGGATCGCCACGGCGCTGCGCGCCTCGCGATGACGGACACCGTCCGTGCTACCGCCGCGCCACGAGCGTGGCATTGCCAGCCATCGGCGGGGACGCGGCGGGCACGCCGCCCCAGGGCGACGCCGACGTGCCGGCCGCGACGCCATAGTCGAACAGCTGGCGCATGAAGGCCGGGTCGAAGGTGTCGGCGGCCGAGTCGTCGTAGTCGCCGGGGATGGCCGCGAGATTGAAGGCGACGTGATGCCGCCGCGCATAGGCGTTGGCGGTCTGCACGTTGGTCTGCACCTCGCGCCGCAGGACCGTCGAGAGAGACCGCGCCCCGACCGCGAAGGTCTCGTTCGGCGTGACCGCGAAGGTGGGCGCGACCTTGTTGTTCAGCAGCACGTAGATCGTCTTGAGCTTGGACAGCGAGGGCGACGGCTGGTCGCCGTAGAGCACCGCGTCGGGCGCGACGAAGATCTGCTGGATGGTGCTGCCGTCGACATGCATTTCCTTGAAGACCCGGCCCTGCGCCTCGACACCGACCAGGCGCGGCGGGAACAGCGAGGGGATCGAGGCCGATGCCGTGACGACCTGCTGGAACAGCGCAAGCGCGTTGGGCGAGCCGCTCGTTGCGATCGCGCCGAGATCCCAGACGACCGGGCGCTGGGCATCGAGGTTGGTCGTGGCCACGAAGAGGCGCCGGCCCTTGCGGTGCTCGGCCGCCACCTGCGCCATGACCTCGCCATCGAGGTTTTCCTTGACGAGGCGGCCGAGCTTGTCGCTTTCGACCAGCGCATTGCCGAAGAGGCCGTTGATGATGTTGGCCTTCTTGATCAGCGTGGCGCCCAGGCCGCCCGTGTAGAGCTTCTCGAGCGCCTCGTCGTAGCGCGGCCCGAGAAACACGAAGGGCGCCATGAGCGCGCCGGTGCTGACGCCCGAGACGATGGTGAAGGTCGGCCGGCGTCCGCTTCGCGTCAGGCCGTTGACGAAGCCCGCCCCGAAGGCGCCGTCGGCCCCGCCGCCCGACAGGGCCAGGTAGCTGGCGCCCTGCGGTCCGCCCGTGGCCGGCGGCACGAAGCGATCGAACACGGCCGCGTCGGCGTCCGCGTAGAAACGGACGTTCGGCATGCCCGGGATATCGGCGAGGGCGGCCTCCTGGGCCGTGTAGGGCAGGCGCTCGAGATCGGGCGAGGCGCAGCCGGCCAAGCCGAGCGCCGCGATCAACGCCGCGGCCGACACACCCCGCATCCTGTGCCCACCGCC
>CAXUMV010000220.1:0-3825 GCA_964252065.1 uncultured Lichenihabitans sp. | reverse complement strand
TCGAAACCTCGCTCGCCCACCACCGGTCGGTCCGGCGCAGGGCCGAGATCCCGAGCCGCCTATTGTAGCGCCAGGCGGCCCCCCGGGTCCCGCGGTTGCCCGCCACGGATCAAAACGGCAGGCGCTTCAGCGGGCGAGTGCGGCTTTCGCGCAACGCTTTGGGCCGCTAGTTCGCGTTTGCCGCGGCCAGCCGGGTGCCGGCGAGCAGGAACCGCTCGGGATCCACGGCCTCGCCGTCGACGCGGGTCTCGTAGTGCAGGTGCGGGCCGGTCGCCCGGCCGCTGGCCCCGACTTCGCCGATCACCGCGCCTTGGCCGACGACCTGGCCCGGCGCCACGCCGACCGCCATGAGATGCGCATAGCGGGTCGACAGGCCATGGCCGTGGTCGATCTCGATCATCGTGCCGTAGCCGCCGGCCGGGCCGGCGCTGACGACGCGGCCGGAGGCGGTCGCCCGGACGTCGGTGCCGTAGCCGTCCCGCAGGTCGACGCCGGTGTGCATCGCGGGGCGGCCCAGGAAGGGATCGAGCCGGGCGCCGAACGGCGAGGTGACCTCGAGCGGTCCGGTGAGCGGCTTGGCGAGCGGCACTTTCGGCATCGCTTCGGTCAGCGCGTCGATGGCGACGACATCGCCCCGCATGGCCTCGACGGCCTGGCCGAAGGAGGACTGCAGCAGCATGGGATCGAGCGGCACGAAGGGCCCGCCGACATCGGCGGCCGGCGCGCCCCGCGCGATCCGCTCGACCGACAGGCCGGCCCCGAGGATCGCCTCGCGCAGCGCCTCGGCACGGCGATGGGTCGCGGCCGCGATGCCGCCGAGGTGGCGGACCTGCTCCAGGTCGACGCGGTCCAGCCGCTCCTCGACCGACGCGAGCTGCATGGCGAAGGGCGCGTCAACGGCCGCCACCGTGGCGCGGGCGGGTATATCGGCGGCCCCCTCGATCTCGGGGTGCGGTTTTGCCGCGGCGCCGACCGTGCCGGTCCGCACGGGGCCGGGCGCACCGATGCCAGCCGAGGCGACCGGCCGTCCGGCGCGGCCGGCGACCGCGGCGAGCAGGCTCTCCCGCGTCTCCAGCGCCTCGGCCCGCCGGGTCAGCTCCCCGAGCTTGCCGGCCAGCGTCGTCTCCCCGACCAGCTTCAGGCTGGCTTCCCGCTCGACCTGCCCCCGCAGGGCGGCGATGCGGTCCTCATAGGCATATTGCGCGGCGGCCTCGCGCGCCATCAGGGTGGCGACGAGGTCGTCGTGGAGCATGAGATAGGTCGAGGAGGCGGCCGTCCAGAGCCCCAGGAGCGCGAGCAGGCCGACCACGCCGCAGGCAAGGCCGGTGCGCATCCGCAGCGTGCGGATGGTCCGTCCATGCGACAGGCTGACGAAGCAGTAGGATCGCGGCAGCGCCGCGGAGGGCTCGATCGACGTGAGGGGCATGGAACCCTTCCCCGCCGTCTGGCGGCGATGCGGGACTAACTCCACCCATCACAGTCCATTAAGGTTAAGGCCCTCTGAACGGCTGTGTCTACAAGGCCTTGGCGGCGGCGAGCACCTCGGCGGCGTGGCCGGCCACCTTGACCTTGTCCCAGATGCGCGCGACCCGGCCGTCCGCCCCGACCAGCACCGTGGTCCGCTCCACGCCCATATACTTGCGGCCGTACATGCTTTTTTCCGCCCAGACGCCATAAGCCTCGAGCATTGCCTTGCTCTCGTCCGAAACGAGCGTCAGATCGAGCCCATGCTTGGTCCTGAACTTGTCGTGGCTCTTGATGGGGTCGGGTGAAATGCCGATGACCGCGGTATCGGCTGCCGCGAACTGCTCCCGGAGGGCGTTGAACTCGATCGCCTCCTGGGTGCAGCCGCTGGTGTCGTCCTTGGGATAGAAATAGAGCACGGCCTTGCGGCCTCCGAGCGTGTCGAGCGAGCAGGATCCGCCGCCGGTCTTGGCAAGATCGAAGGCGGGAGCGGGGTCGCCGATCTTCAGAGGCTGGGTCATGCGGATGTCCTCGCGTTGTTCGGGCGTCGCCCCGGGATGCGGACGGATCGCCGCGATGGGCTATATGTCCGCCGGCCGGCCTTCGCCAACAGGCGGTCGGATAGCGAAGCGGGAAAAGACGACGATTTGACGGATCGGCAGCAGCCCTTGCGCCGCCTGTGGAGCGGCACTCTCGGCATGCCCGAGCGCGCGGCGCCGGCCCTGCCGCTGCGGCGGCGGGCCGGGCTGCGCCGCACCGTGCTCGCCATCGTGGCCTTCGGCTTCAGCATGGCGGTGCTGGTCCTGGTCGCGGCGGGCGTGCTAATCAGCATGCTGGCCAACGGGATCATCAACGTCGACCTCGCCGGGCAGATCGCATCGACGCTGAACCGCCGCGTCGGGGGCGGCTACGCCTTCACCATCGGATCGACCGCTATCGAGGGCACGGCCTTCGGGCCGAGCCTCGCCATCAACGGGCTGGCGGTCAGGGATGGCCGCGGCCGCACCATCATCGCCGCGCCCCGCGCGAGCGTCGCGGTCGATCCCTTCTCGCTGGCGCTGGGGGAGGTGGCCCCCAAGCGCCTCGAGCTCGAGGACCTGTCGCTCCGCCTGATCAGGCTCGGGGACGGCACGATGGCGCTCTCGGGCGGCGCCGACGAAGCCGACGACGTGCGCCTGTCCAATCTCGCCTCCACCCTGAGCGAGCCGACCGACGCCGGCAGCCCGGCGGACCCGGCAGCGGCGCCCCAGGCGCCCGCGCGGCCGGCATCCCTTCCCGCCCTGCTGGCCAAAGCCGTGGCGACCGGCACCGACGCGCTGTTCAGCGAGGGCAGCCCGCTGCGGGCCGTCGACCGGTTCGGGGTGCAGAACGCGACGCTCACCGTCGAGGACCGGCTGCGCGGCGCGACGACGGTCTACCGCAACATCGCCATCGACCTCGACCGCGAGCCCACCGGCAGCATCTACGTGACGGTGGCGGGCGACGGGCCGGCCGGGCACTGGTCCTGGGCCGCCCGCGCCTATCGCGAGACCGACGGCTCGCGCAAGGTCGATCTGGCGGCCGATCACCTGTCGCCAGACGAGCTCATGCTGGCCGCCGGCCTTCGGGCCGCGAAGTTCGAGACCGACATGCCGCTGTCCTTCAGCCTCAACGCCGAGGTCGGGCCGGACGGCAGGCTGCTCCGGGCCGGCGGGCCGGTCTCCATCGGGGCGGGCTACTTCAAGCTCGACGACCCCGATCACGAGCCGGTCATGGTCGACCGGCTCGATGCGGTCCTCGCCATGGATCCTGCGACCGGCGCGCTGAGCTTCGGCAACGGCATCCTGGTGGCCGACCGGACGCGGTTCGACTTCGATCTTTCGGCAACCCCCCCGGTCCGGCCGGACGATGCGTGGGCGGTGGCCGGCAAGGCCCATGGCGTGTTCGGGCCCGAGCGGCCGGGCGAGAAGCCGATCGCGCTCGACCGCATCGCCTTTGCGGCCCGCGTCCTGCCCGAGAGCGGCAGGATCATGCTCGACGAGGCCAGCATCGGCGGCCCCGCGGTCGACTTCAAGATGACGGCCTCCTTCGAGCCGGTCGGCGCGGGGTTCCTGGTCAGGAGCACCATGACGATGGGCCGCATGGCGGGCGCGGACGTCGTGCGCCTTTGGCCGAGCTTCGTGGCGGCCCCCGTGCGGGCCTGGTTCCTGCGCAATCTGCAGGGCGGCTTCATCGAAGGCGGGCAGGGCACGCTGGCGCTGACCGACACCGACCTCGACCTGATGCGCCAGCAGCGCTCCCCGCCCGACGACCACGTTCACATCGAGTTCCGCATCGCGGACGCGAGCATCGCCTTCATGGACGGCGTGCCGCCCCTGCGCG
>CAXUMV010000219.1:998-6472 GCA_964252065.1 uncultured Lichenihabitans sp. | reverse complement strand
CTAAGCGCGCTGTCCCAACGCCGCGAAGGACCAGCATGACCGCCGACCCGACCCCGGCCGCGCTCGATGCGATCACGGCCTATCTCGACGGGCAGGCGGCGGCGCAGACGGAGATGCTGGCCGCGCTCGTGCGCGTTCCCTCCGACAACCCGCCGGGCGACTGCGACCCGCATGCCCGGCATACGGCCGCGCTGCTGGAGGGGCTGGGCTTCACGGTGGAGCGCCACCCGGTCCCGGCCGCTGACCTCGCCCGGGTCGGCATGGCGAGCGCCACCAACCTCATCGTGCGCCAAAGCTTCGGGCCGGGACCGGTCATCGCGCTCAACGCGCACGGGGACGTGGTGCCGCCCGGCGAGGGCTGGACCCACGATCCCTATGCGGCCGACATCGTCGAGGGATGGATGATCGGGCGCGGCGTCGCGGTCTCGAAATGCGATATCGCCACCTACGCCTTTGCCATGAAGGCGCTCGAGGCCGTAGCCGGCCCGCTGAACGGCACGGTCGAGCTGCACGTGACCTACGACGAGGAGGTGGGCGGCGAGATCGGCCCGGGCCTCCTCCTGCGCCAGGGTCTCTCGACACCCGATCTCGCGATCGGGGCCGGCTTCTCCTACGCCGTGGTCGAGGCGCATAACGGCTGCCTGCACCTCGAGGTCGAGGTGAACGGCCGGTCCGCCCACGCGGCAAAACCCTTCACCGGCGCTGATGCGTTGGAGGCCGCGACCGCGATCCTGCAGGCGCTCTACGCCTTCCGGGACACGTTGGGGGCGCGGGTGTCGGCCATCGCCGGCATCGGCAGCCCGCAGCTGACCGTGGGTCTCATCCGGGGCGGCATCAACACCAACGTGGTTCCCGACCGGGTGACCTTCCGGCTCGACCGGCGGATCGTGCCGGAGGAGGACGCCCAAGCCGTCGAGGCGGAACTGCGCCGCGTGATCAAGGCGGCGGCCGAGGGGCGGGCCGGGATCGAGGTCGTGATCCGCCGCATCCTCCTCGCCGACCCGCTCGTGCCTCGTCCGCAGGGGCGGCACCTGACGGCGGTGCTTTGCCGCCACGCGACGGCGGTCATGGGCGAGCCGGTCGCCGCCGGCGGCGTGCCGCTCTACACCGATGCCCGCCACTATGCCGCCGCGGGGGTGCCCATCGTGCTGTTCGGCGCCGGCCCCCATACGATCGAGGAGGCCAACGCCCACAGGGCCGACGAGCGCCTGCCGCTTGCGGAGCTGCGCAAGGCGACCGAAGTCGTGGCCCGGACGCTCGCCGAGCTGCTGTCCTGACACCCTGGGCCGTAATCATCGTGGATTGCGTAAAAATAGCTCGATCGATGTATGACGACTGCAACAGAATCCTGGCTTGATATGTTTATGGATCGTTGACGGAAACCAGCCATGCCCTTTCCCATTCTGAAACACCTCCGCCCCACCTCCATGCGTCCTCGCGGCCTTGATGCCGTCGGACGCGACGCGGACGAGCTGATCCAGCTCTGGGGCGCCGGCGCCTTCGATCGGGCCTCGGACCTGTCGTGGCGCGAGGATTCGGGGCTGACCGCGTCGCCGCGTCCGGGTCACTGGTGGAGCGTTCGTCGCGAGATCGGGCGACGGATGGGCCAGAAGGATGCCGAACTCGTGTCGGACATCGCCGCCTAGTCTTCCCATGCTGCGTTTTCTCCGGGCCTGATGAATTGATGGATAGCGAGGCACTCGATGCGCGCTTTGCCTTTGCGCATGCGCTGGTCGAGGAGGCTGCTGCACTCGCCCTTTCCTATTTCGAGCGTCTCGAGACGCTGACGGTCCGCAGCAAGGGGCTGCAGGACCTTGCCAGCGAAGCCGACCTCGACGTCGAGGTCATGATCCGCGGCCGGCTGCAGAGCCGTTTTCCCGAGGACGCCTTCCTGGGCGAGGAGACCGGACGCCAGAGCGTCTCTGGTACCTCGTCGGGCATCTGGGTCGTCGACCCGATCGACGGCACCCAGCCTTTCGTCAACGGCATGAGCTCGTGGTGCGTGTCCCTCGCCTACGTGGCGGACGGCGTCCTCGAGATGGGGTTCGTCGCCGCCCCCGTGCGCCGCGAGGTGTTCGCCGGGCGCCGCGGGCAGGCCTCGACGCTGAACGGCCGGCCCATCGCGGTCAAGGCTGTCGCCGGCGTCACCGAGGGGATGCTCGGGGTCGGCTATTCCCCCCGTCTTGCCGCCGACGGGTACCTCGCCGTCTACGGCGCGCTGATCCGGGCGGGCGCGATGCCCTACCGCGACGGATCGGGAGCGCTGATGCTGTGCGCCGTCGCCTGCGGCCGCCTGATCGGCTACGTCGAGCGGCACATCAATTCCTGGGATTGTCTCGGCGCGATCGCCGTGGTCGAAGGCGCGGGCGGCCGCGTCAGCCCGTTCCTGGACGGCGACGGCCTGTGGTCCGGCAACCCCATCATCGCGGCCTCCCCCATGCTCTATCCGGCGCTGGAGGCGCTGGTCGCGGTCGGTTGACCGGGGTCGTGCGGCCGTGGGCCGGGAAGGAGGGGGTATGCGGATCGCCGTCATCAACCCGAACACGACGCAGAGCATGACGGACGTGATCGCGGCCGCGGCGCGCGAGGCGGCCAGCCCCGGTACGCAGATCGCCGCGATCACCTCCCGGTCGGGACCCGTGTCGATCGAGGGGCATTACGACGAGGCCGTGGCGGCCGTCGGTTTGCTCGAGACCATCCGGGCGGAAGGCGACGTCTACGACGCCTATGTGATCGCCTGCTTCGGCGATCCGGGCCTCGGCGCGGTGCGCGAGCTCGTGCGGGGTCCCGTCCTCGGCATCGCGGAGGCTGCGATGCACGCCGCCTCCATGGTGGCGACGGGCTTTTCGGTCGTCACCACGCTCGCCCGCACGCGCACGATCGCCGAGCACCTCGTGCACGGCTACGGCATGGAGCGAGCCTGCCGCAAGGTGCGCGCGACCGACATCGCGGTGCTCGAGCTCGACGATCCGGCCTCCAACGCCCGCGACGTGATCCTCGCCGAATGCCGGCACGCGCTGGAGCAGGACGGCAGCGCGGCGATCGTGCTCGGCTGCGCCGGCATGGCCGATCTCGCGCGTGACCTGTCGGGCGAACTCGGCGTGCCGGTGATCGACGGCGTTGCGGTGGCGGTCCGGTTCTGCGAGGCGCTGGTCGGCCTCGGGTTGCGGACCAGCAAGCACGGCGACCTCGCCGCGCCCCTGCCCAAGCGCTACACCGGCGGTCTGAGCTTTCTCGCGCCGTAATTGACGGCGGCGCCGGGACCTTATCGTGGCCCGCCGGGTATCGTATGGGAACCGGCGAGGGCCGGCTGGGAAAGAGCGATCATGAATGCCACCTTCGTGAAGAACGCGATCGTCCTCGGTCTTCTGTCCGCGATCGGGCCCTTCGCCATCGACATGTATCTGCCCGCCATGCCGACCATCGCCGCCGACCTGCAGGCGACGACCGGCGCCACGCAGATGACGCTGACCTCCTTCTTCGTGGCTTTCGGCCTGTGCCAGCTCGTCTACGGGCCCTGGGCGGACGTGTCCGGGCGCAAGCGCCCGCTCTATGTCGGCGTCACGCTGTTCACGGTCGGGACGGTGGGCTGCGCGCTTGCGCCCGGCATCGGCTGGCTGATCGCCTTCCGGTTCCTGCAGGGCATGGGGGCCGCCTCGGTCATGGTCATCCCGCGCGCCATCATCCGCGACCTGCACACGGGCGCCGAAGCCACGCGCCTCATGGCTCTCGTCATGCTGGTGTTCAGCGTGTCCCCGATCCTCGCCCCGCTGGTCGGCAGCGCCCTCATCGTGCCGTTCGGCTGGCGCGCGGTGTTCGTCGCGGTGACAGTCGCCGCGCTGCTCAGCCTGACGCTGATCGCCCTTGTGCTGCGGGAGACCTGTCCGCCCGAGGCGCGGGTCAAGGCCGATGTGGGCAGCGTGCTGGCCGGCTTCGTCCAGCTCTTCGGCGACGGCCGCTTCATGGGCCTGACCTTCACGGGCGGGCTCGGCATGGCGAGCTTCTTCATCTTCATCGCCTCATCTTCGTTCGTGTACATGGATCATTTCGGGCTGAGCCCGATGCAGTACGGCCTCACGTTCTCGGTGAACGCGATCGGCTTCATCGGCGCCTCGCAATTCGCCGCCCAGCTTGGCGAGCGGTTCGGCATGAGCCGCACCGTCACGGTCGCGGCGCTGCTGTACGCCGTGTCGGCCACGACGCTGTTCGTGGTCACGGCTCTCGGGGTGGACAGCCTGCCGGTGCTGATGGCGCTGCTGTTCGTGACCTTCGCCTGGCTCGGCCTCGTGATCCCGACCACTATGGTGCTGGCGCTCGACGATCATGGTCCCATCGCCGGCATAGCCTCGGCGCTGGGCGGCACGCTGCAGATGGTCACGGGCGGCCTGATGATCGTCGTGACGAGCCTGCTCTACGACGGCACGGCCCTGCCGATGGTCACGCTGATCGCCCTCTGCGCGCTCGGCGCCTTCGTCATCGCCGCCGCGACCCTGCTGCGGAAGCCGCGCCACGCCCCGGGCGAAGTCACCGGCTGAGACGACGCGACCTCGCAAAGGGGAAGGCGTCGACCTTCTGATCGTCATTGCGAGCGAAGCGCGGGCAATCCAGCCCTCGGGTCCGCCTGCTGCCCCATGGATCGCCACAGCGCTGACGCGCCTCGCGATGACGGCTGGGACAGGTTGGCGATCACCCCACCGTCACCTCGACGATCTCGGGCGGAACGCCGAGGCGTGCCGGGAACCCCGATTCGCCCAGGCCCCCGGACACCACGAGGTGGCGATCGCCCTTGACGATGTGACCGTAGAGGTAGTCGCGCGAGATCGTGAACGGCGCCCCCAGCAGCGGCAGCCGGACCTGCCCGCCATGGGTGTGGCCGCAGAGCGCCAGCGCCACCCGGTCGGGCATGCGGGCGAACAGGTAGGGCTCGTGCATCAGCACGATGACCGGCGCCGTGTCGCCCACGCCGCGCAACGTGCCGGGGAGATCGTCGGCGCCCCGCGGGCCGTGGCCCCAGGTGCGGTAGGCCAGCTGGTCTGCAAGGCCGACCAGCCAGATGCGGCGGCCGTCCTTCTCGAGCGGCACCGCCTCGTTCTCGAGCACCGGGATGCCGGCGCCGCGCAGCCCCTCGCGGACCTCCGCCGCGCCGCCCGGCATGTCCGGGATGGGGCCGTGCCACCAGTCGTGGTTGCCGAGGATCGCGTAGGTGCCGAGCGGCGCCCGCACCACCGACAGGGCATCGCCCCAGGCGGCCGGGGTCACGATGCCGCTGACCATGCGGTGGCCGCCGTTGAAGTCGCCCAGCAGGACGATGACGTCGGGATCGAGCGCATTGGCGGTGAGTGCGATGCCCCGCACGCGCTCGGCGGACATGAACGGCTCGCACGCATGCAGGTCGGCGATGGCGGCGATCCGCAGGGTCACGCCCTCCGGCCAGCCCTTCGGGACGATCCTGTAGCGCGTGATGCGCGGCGGCA
>CAXUMV010000219.1:0-988 GCA_964252065.1 uncultured Lichenihabitans sp. | reverse complement strand
CCGACCGCGTAGGCGCCGAGGCCGGGGGGCGCGAGCGCGACGGCGCCCGTGCCGAGCAGCAGATGGCGACGGCTCAGCATCGGCCGCCGCCCTCCGGGTCGCGGGTGAGGTCAGGCGGCCTTCGGCTCCTCGCGCAGGATCGCGGGAAGCTCGTGCTTGGCCGCGGGGGCCTTGCCGGGATCGGGCTGGTTGACGAAGCGCAGCGCGGCAGCGACGGCCGAGATGCCGATCTCGCGATAGAGGCGGGCCTGCAGGTCGCGGGCATCATGCTGCGGAGCGACAGGGTCGTGGCCGGCGGGGTCGTCGATCATGGGTCGGGCTTTCACGGTACGCGACAGGCCGGCCGGGCGATGCGGCCGGTGAATGAGAGCCTGATCGTGACCGCGCGTGTTGAATAAAATCATAAGGGACCGCGACGTCCGGCGTTCCAGGACGGGGCAGTGGGCTCGGGCGGGGAGGCGTCATGGGCCGCCTGTGGCAGGTCCCAGTGGCAGATTTTGGACCCGTTCCGGCGCGGGGCGAGATCGACATGCAGGTGGTGCTCGTGGAAGCCGTCGGATCCGGGCCCGAGCACCGTGGCAAATCGCGCACAGGCCGTGGTTTTGAGAAGGGCAAGCCGGTCCGGCTCGCCGCCAGTGACCGCAAGCCGCGTCCCGTCGGCGGTCCGCAAGGCACCGATGTCGAGCGCGTTGCCGTGGGCGTGCTCGCTGAGCTTGGCGCCCGCCACATGGTTGCGGCTGCGGCACGCATAGCCGGAGGTCTCGGCAAGGGCGGCCAGCAGCGGCCCGGGCGCCCGGAAGGCGGGATCGAGGTCCTGGCGGACCCAGTCGGCCACGGCGTCCGCCAGGGCGCAGTCGACCGTCGCGGGCGGCTCGACCGCGATGCGGCGGAGGGGGGATAGAATGATCGCTGACAGCTCGACCGGTGCCTGCATGCCGCATCCCTCGAGCGTCGGGGCGACCGGCGGCAACGGCCGCGCCACGACCTT
>CAXUMV010000218.1:802-6483 GCA_964252065.1 uncultured Lichenihabitans sp. | reverse complement strand
GATGCCCTTCTCCCGCCTGCGGGAGAAGGTGGCCGACAGGCCGGATGAGGGGATCCTCATCGCCCAAGACCCCTCATCCGCCCTGTCGGGCACCTTCTCCCCGCTTGGGCGCGGGGCGAAGGGGCCAATCGGTCATGCTGTTGCCTTGCATCGCGTGGTTCCAAGCCGCGATCACCCGCCCCAATTTCCTCCGCGACACAGGGCGCGGCCGCTTGTAAGAGCACCCCAAGGGCCATGACGCTGCGGCGGTCGGGGAGGATGGACATGCGGGAGAGAGCGTTCGGCCGCACGGGACGACAGGTCGGCGAGATCGGGTTCGGGGCCTGGGCGATCGGAGCCGACTGGGGCCATGTGGACGCGGGCGACGCCACCGCCGCGCTCCATGCCGCCCTCGACAGCGGCATGACGTTCATCGACACCGCGGACGTCTACGGCGACGGCCGCTCGGAGCAGCTGATCGCCCAGGTGCTGAAGGAGCGGGGCGGCCCGCGTCCCTACGTCGCCACCAAGGCCGGCCGGCGCCTGCCGCAGCAGACGGTGGAGGGCTACTCGGCCGCGAACCTCTCGGCCTGGACCGACCGCAGCCTCAAGAACCTCGCGGTCGATACCCTCGACCTCGTGCAGCTCCACTGCCCCCCGACCGACCTCTACTACCGTCCCGCGGTGTTCGAGCAGCTCGACCGCCTCGTCGAGGCGGGCAAGATCCGCCACTACGGGGTCAGCGTCGAGCGCGTCGAGGAAGCGCTCAAAGCCATCGCCTATCCGGGCGTGACCAGCGTGCAGATCATCTTCAACATCTTCCGCCAGCGTCCCATCGAGCACTTCTTCAGGCAGGCGCAGGAGCAGAACGTGGCGATCATCGCCCGCGTGCCGCTCGCCTCCGGCCTGCTTTCGGGCAAGTTCAAGGCCGACACCGCCTTCGAGGCGTCCGACCACCGGCTCTATAACCGCAACGGCGAGGCCTTCGACGTCGGCGAGACGTTTTCGGGCGTCGACTACGCCAAGGGCCTGGCGGCCGTCGACAGGATCAGGCCGCTGGTCGGGGGCAGTGCCAGCATGGCGCAGTTCGCGCTGCGCTGGATCCTGATGTTCGACGCCGTGACGGTGGCGATCCCGGGCGCCAAGAACCCCGAGCAGGCGCGCGCCGCCGCGGCGGCCGCCGACCTGCCGGGCCTCGGCCCCGACACCATGGCCGCGCTCCGGGCCATCTACGACGAGGAGATCCGCCCCTCCGTCCATCAGCGCTGGTAGGCGCCACGACAGCCTCGGATCGACGGGCGATGTTCGACAAGGTCCTGATCGCCAACCGCGGAGAGATCGCGCTGCGCATCCTGCGGGCGTGCCGGGCGCTGGGGCTCAAGACCGTCGCGGTGCATTCGGAGGCCGACAGCACGCTCCGGCACGTGGCGCTGGCCGACGAGGCGCTTTGCATCGGGCCGGCGCCCGCCGGCCGCAGCTATCTCGACGGGCCCGAGATCATCCTGGCCGCCAAGCTCACCGGGGCCGGCGCCATCCATCCGGGCTACGGGTTCCTGTCCGAGAACGCGGCTTTCGCCCAGGCGGTCGAGGACGCCGGGCTCGTCTTCGTGGGCCCGCCCTCGGCGGCCATCCGGCTGATGGGCGACAAGATCGCGGCCAAGCGCAGCATGATCGCGGCGGGCGTGCCCTGCGTGCCGGGCTCGGAGGGGACGCTGCCGGAGGACGCGGCGGCGGCCCGGATGGTGGCGGAGGCGGTCGGCTATCCGCTCATCGTCAAAGCCGCCGGCGGGGGCGGCGGCCGGGGCATGCGCATCGTCCGGCGCGCCGAGGAACTTGCGGCTGCCGTCGCCACCACCCGGGAGGAGGCGGCCCGCGCCTTCGGCAATCCCGACCTCTACCTCGAGAGGTTTCTCGAGCACCCGCGGCACATCGAGATCCAGGTGCTGGCCGATACGCACGGCCAGGCGGTCTGGCTCGGCGAGCGCGACTGCTCGATGCAGCGGCGCCACCAGAAGCTGATCGAGGAGGCGCCGGCGCCCGATCTCTCCCGCGAGGCGGTCGCCGCGATCGGGGCCCGCTGCGCCGCGGCCTGCCGCGCCATCGGCTATGTCGGGGCGGGCACCTTCGAGTTCCTCCACGAGGACGGGGCGTTCTCGTTCATCGAGATGAACACCCGCCTGCAGGTGGAGCATCCCGTGACCGAACTCGTGACCGGGATCGACATCGTGCGCGAGCAGCTCCGCATCGCCCAGGGCGAACCGCTCGGCATGGCGCAGTCCGACATTGCGGTGCGCGGCCATGCGATCGAATGCCGGATCAACGCCGAGCATCCGTTCACCTTCGCGCCCTCCCCCGGTCGGGTGGTGCAGTGGATCGCCCCGGGAGGGCCGGGCATCCGCGTGGAATCCCACCTCTATGCAGGCTACACGGTGCCGCCGTACTATGATTCGCTCCTTGCCAAGCTGCTGGCCTGGGGCGCGACGCGCGAGGAGGCGATCGCCCGGATGGCTGGAGCGCTCGGCGAGCTGACCTGCGAGGGCATCGACACCACTGCGCCCCTTCACGCCGCGCTGATGGGGGAGCCGGCCTTCGCGGCGGGCGGCGTCGACATCCACCACCTCGAACGCCTGATGGCGACCGGCTGGCCGAACCCGGGGGGCGCGCCATGAGGGTCGAGGACGTCGAGCGGCTGATCCGCCGCCTGGAACGCTCCGACATCACGGCCTTGACGGTCTGCGACGAGACCTCGAGCCTCACGCTCAGGATGGGCGCCGCCCCCGGCGGAGCAGGTGCGGCCTCATCCGGGCCGCTCGCGACGAGCGAGGCGGCGCGCACTCAGGAGGCCCCGGTGCTGCGGTCTCCGTCCATCGGGCGCCTGCGCCTGCGCCACCCGGAGGCGGCCCCGGGCGAGGACGACGACCGTCTCCCGTGCCCGGTCGGAGCCGGCGACATCGTCGCCTTTCTGGAGTGCGGCGCGGTCCTGCGAGCCGTGGTGACGGATCGCGACGGCACGCTCGGCGCGCCGCTGCAGGACGACGGCGCCCTCGTGGGTTTCGGGACGCCGCTGTTTGCGTTCATCTGAACGGTCCGACAACCGTGGAAGGACAACGCCATGCCTGCTGACAAGGCGCCGGCCGTCGACCTCAACTCCGACATGGGCGAGGGGTTCGGGGCGTGGCGCATCGGCGACGATGCCGCGATCCTCGCCATCGTGACCTCCGCCAACGTCGCGTGCGGGTTCCACGCCGGCGATCCGGACGTCATGGCGCAGACCTTCGCGAGCGCGCGGCAGCGCGGCGTCGCGGTCGGCGCGCACCCGGGCTACGCCGATCTTTCGGGGTTCGGGCGCCGCGTCATCCCCCACAGCGTGGCCGAGATCGAGCGCCTCGTCGCCTACCAGATCGGCGCCGCCATGGCGATGTCGGCCTATGCCGGCCACCCCATCACCTACGTCAAGGCCCACGGCGCCCTCGGAAACCAGACCCAGACCGACCCGGAGGTGGCGGGGGCCGTCAGCCGCGCCATCAAGGCCGTCGACCCCCGCCTGACATGCCTCGCCATCGCGCTCGGCGCGCAGGAGCGGATCGCGCGCGACATGGGCCTCAGGGTGGTCTCCGAGATCTTCGCGGACCGCGCCTACAGGCCGAACGGCCATCTCGTGTCGCGCACGCTGCCGGGCGCCGTCATCCACGACCCTGCGGAAGCCGCGGCGCGCGTCGTGCGCATGGTGCAGGCCGGCGCCATCGAGACGACGGCGGGCACGAGCCTGCCGACCGCCATCGAGTCCATCTGCGTCCACAGCGACACGCCGACCTCGATCGCCATCGCGGGTCAGGTCCGCGCCGCCCTTGAGGGCGCCGGCATCGCCCTCAGAAGCTTCGCATAGGACCCGCGCCGGGTCAGCCTCCCGCGAGGAGCCGGGCGGACGAGGCCCGGAGCGCCGCGAGCCAGGCCGCCTGCTCCTCGAGCGCGACCGCAGCGGCCTCGGCATCGACCGGCACGAAGCGGAGCCTCGCCCCGACGGGGGCCTGCGCCACGCGCCACAGGTCCGCCTCGATCACCGCCGCGATCTTCGGGTAGCCGCCGCAGGTGTTGGCGTCGGCGAGCTGGATGATGGGCTGGCCGTTGGACGGAACCTGGACGACGCCCGGCAGGATGCCGTGGGAGAACAGCTCGAGGGGCCGGGCGAGGCGCAGGCCGGGGCCGCTCAAGCGATAGCCCAACCGGTTCGCTTCGCCCCCGACCTCCCAGTCGCTGCCTGTGAAGGATGCCCGGGAGTCCGGGTCGAAGGCCTCGTGCTCGGCCGCGGCCATGACCCGGACCGCGATGACCTCGCCCGGACCGGCGGTCCGGCCGGGCAGCACGGCCCCGAACTGGGCGTCGGAGGAGCCGGAGGCCTCGCCGAGCGGCAGGCGGTCGCCGCGCCGGAACCCCCGCCCCTCGAGGCCCCCGAACCCGCCCTTGAGGTCGGTCGACCGCGATCCGAGGACGGGGGGGACCGCGATGCCGCCCGCGACCGCGACATAGGCCCGTGCGCCGCGCCGGGCCGGGCCCAGCGTCAGCACCGCTCCGGCTTTGGCGAGGCGCGTCCAGAACGGCGGCAGCGGCCGCTCCTCGAGCGTCGCGCCGCAGTCGGCCCCCGTCAGCGCAAAGCGCGTGTCGCGCATGAAGCGAAGCCGGAAGGGAAAAAGCGCGACCTCGATGCCGGCGGCCTCGGCGGGATTGCCGAGCAGAGCGTTGCCGGCCGCCAACGCCAGTCGGTCCATGGCCCCGCCCCGGCCGATGCCGGACGCCATGTGGCCGGGCCGTCCGGCGTCCTGCACCGTATTGGGTGCGCCCGTGGTGAGGACTTCGATCACGCCTCGATCCCCGCGATCGTGAACCGGACCGTATCGCCGGGCCGCAGGAGCACGGGATCCTCGGCCTTGGGATCGAAGAGCGTCGGCGCCGTCTGCCCGATGATGTGCCAGCCCGAGGGCGCGGTGACCGGCATGATGCCGGCCTGGGCACCCCCGATGATCACGGCGCCCGCGACGACCCGGGCCCGGGGATTCGCGCGCCGCTTGCAGGCGAGCATCGGGTCGAGGCCCGACAGGTAGGGAAAGCCCGGCATCCCGCCGACCGCGGCGACCGTGTAGGCCGCGGCCGCGTGCCGCCGCACCACCTCCTCGACCGCAAGGCCGGCATGGCCGGCAAGATCGGCCAGATCCTCGCCGCCCGCCCCGCCGTAGACGACCGGAAACGCAAAGTCCCGCCCCACGACGGCGTCCGGCCGCACGGTGTCCCAGATCGCAAGAAGCGCCACCCGGAGCGCGGCCGGCCGCAGCCGGAGCGGGTCGAACACCACCATGAGATTGTTCATGCCCGGCACGGCCTCGACCACGCCCTCGAGCGTCGTGGCGGCACGGGCGCTCGCCCAAATCCGCCGCTGCACCGCTTCGTCGAAGAGGGCGCCGGCGGCGTCCAGGAGGCACCCGGCGCTGCCCATGGCGCTGAGGCGGCAGGGCGGGCCGGGGACGGTGTCGGTCGGCACGCGGGGGCTCCGGTCAGGATTGATCGCCGATCCTACATCATCGCGTGGGGCTGGCCAGGAACGCGCCCGCCCTCGGCCGCCCGGAACGACGTGATTGACACGCCGCGAGGCGTCCCGTTAGCGGAGGTGGCTGAACGGTTTATTGACCAAAAATCTTTTCATGATTGCG
>CAXUMV010000218.1:0-792 GCA_964252065.1 uncultured Lichenihabitans sp. | reverse complement strand
GCGCGGACAGCCGGCTCGCGATCGGCTCGTTGGCGATGCATGCCGACGGCCGCGAGTTTTTGCGCACGCAAGTCCTGACCATCGCCCGACTCTACAGTATCGCGCTTGGACGCATGCCCGATCCGGGCGGGCTGTCGCATGTCCTGTCCAAAGGTTATGACGACGAACTCGTCGAGGAGCTGACCAAGAGCCTGCTGGCGTCGGAAGAATTCCGGATCCGGGTCGCCGGCACGGACGCCCGGGCGTTCCTCGTGCAGAACGCCGGGGTCGAGCCGGCGGACCATGACGAGGCCCTCCCGTTGCTCGATCTGGTGCGCGATCTTGCGGCACGTCAGGACATCATCAGGCCCCTGAGCATCGCGGACGCCCTCGTCGGAAGCGTCCGCGCCGATGATCGCGCCCTCTACAATCTCTGGCTGGAGTGCCGCCACCAGGAGCGGCCCCGGCCGGAGCCGGTTCCGGGCCGGCCGCCGCTGCTGTCCGTCATCGTCGAGCGGCACGACGCCATCGCGGCGCACGGCTTGGCGTCCTCGGTCGCCTCGATCGCGGCCCAGACCGATCCAAGCGTCGAGCTCATCGTCGCGGTCAGGGGACGGCCGGACGACGCCACGCTGGCCGCGCTGAGCGGAGGCTGCGGCCTGCCCGCGAGGCTCGTCAAGGTCATCCGCCGGCGATCCGCCACGACGCTCCTCAACAAGGCCCTGCGCGCCGCCAAGGGTGCCTTCACGTGCCGGCTGGGCGACGGCGACCGCCTCGACCCCGACCTCGTCGTCTATCTGTCGCGGGCCGCGG
>CAXUMV010000217.1:2892-6485 GCA_964252065.1 uncultured Lichenihabitans sp. | reverse complement strand
CAACTGTGACCTTGCTCCCGGTTTTCATGCCGGCCGTCAGCGCCTCGACGTCCTCCTGGCGATAGCTCACGCCGAATTTGGTGAGGCTGACCGTCACCCGCCGGGCGCGCTTGTCGGTTACGGTCGCCTTGGCTTCGACATAGGCCAGGTCGTGGAACACGACCTGGCCCTTCTCGACAGCGCGGCGGTCGAACACGTCCTTGGGGATGTAGCGTAGCGCGACCGCTACGCCCTTAGCCTTCGCCTCATCGACGAGCCGCGGCGCCAGCCCCATCTCAAACTCGAAACCGATCACGTCCACCCGCCCTACGCCCATGCGACGGGACGCGTCCACGGCCTCGGCGACCTGCCCCTCCGTCACGGGCGCGTCGATAGGACCGACCATGACAAAAGCCCCCCCCTTGCGGCCGTGGAAAGGCGGCGATTGCTCGGCCGGCTGGGCGCCGTAAGCGGTCAGGATGAGCGCGACGTAGCGCGCCTCCTTGGCGGAGGCGACCGCCTGGCGCTGCGCTTCGGGCAGAGTTGGGTCGATGCCGGCAAACCATTGCCGCTCGTACTTGCCGAGGTTCAGGATCTCGAAGGCGCGGTAGGGCTTGCCCTCGGCCTTGAGCTGCCGCTGTACGCCGATCAACCGCTTGCGGCTGGTGTGGATCGCGAAGCGGCCGAGGTCGCAGCCGATCCACTTTCGACCGAGCTTCTCGGCCACTGCGAGCGTCGTGCCGGAACCGCTGAAGAAATCCGCAACAAGGTCGCCGCTTTTCGAAGCAGCTGCAATCACGCGCTCAATCAAGGGGATCGGCTTCTCCGTCGCATAGCCCGTGCGCCAAACGCCATCCACTGGGTAACGTTGGGCTATCGCGAATGGCCACCAAGATTCAGGCACTTTGCCCTGCTCATCTAACGCGTAAGTATCAGCAACAAATCCCGACCCAACTAGGCCGCCTTTGAAGTTTTGCGTGGTTTTCTCGTGGTGAGCCGTGCGGATCGCTTTCTCCTCAAAGGTCCACTTGTCAGAGCGTGAGTACCAAAAGACCGTGTTGTGTTTTCGATTGAACTGACGCATTCCAGGAGAGCCAGGTCCGGTGAAGGTCCAGATGATTTCGTTTCGTATATTCTCTCTGTCGAACAGCTCGTCTAGGCAAAGGCGGATAATGCCAGAGACACGCCAGTCACAATGAACAAAAATGGACCCGTCAAAAGCCAATAGGTCACGAATGAGTGACAAGCGTTCGTAGATCATTGAAGCGTATGAGTCTCGACCTCTCCCCCAGGTGTCACGGTAAGCGATATCCTCAATAATAGAAGGTTGCTTGGTGAAGCTGTCTTCTCCAACCTCGATCTCGAATGAGAAATCGTCGCCTACATCAAATGGTGGGTCGATGTAGACCAACTTGAGGCCGCCGGCCTTCTCGATCTCGCGTCGGAGCGGACCTCCCTTAAGGGAGGAGAGGACGAGTTTATTGTCGCCCCAGATCAGCTTGTTGGACCAGCCGCCTGCCTGACGGCCGCTCGCGTCACGGCTGAACAGGTCGAGCGTCGCCCCGCCCGCCTCGGCGCGCGGTTCGTCTATCTGTTCGATCGACTGGAAGGGCAGGATGGCCTGGCAGACCTCGTGGGTCTTGCCGGGCCAGATCAGCTCGGCCTCGCGTGGCTCCCGGAATAGGCGAAAGCGGTAGCTGTCAGGCAGCGGCTCGCCCCTATCGAGGCAATTCTTGATCTCGGCCTTTTCCTCCTCAGTGAGGTCCATGCCTGCTCCCTGACGCCCGCCCTGCTCCGGCAAGGCTCATAGCGTTCCTACATTGGCGCGTTACGCCGTTGTGGTATCATGCCTCATGAAGGTCGTCCGCCTCAAACCCTATCTGCGGGCGATGAAGGGCATGGGCTTGGACGACGCCACCATGCGCGAGATCGAAACCACCATCCTGGCCGCCCCTGAGGCGCATCCGATGATCAAAGGGTTGCGCGGCGTGCGCAAGGCCCGGTTCGCTCGCCCCGGCACGGGCAAGAGCGGTGGCGGGCGGGCGATCTACTACGTGGCTTTGAGGGGCGGGTTGCTCGGGATGCTGACCGCCTATCCAAAGAACGAGAAGGACGACCTCACCCCCGACGATCGCAAGGCGATCCTGCGCGCGATCGAAGCCCTGGTTCCGGGAGACGACACATGACCGCCGACACCCGCACCCGGCTCGGCCGGGACCTCGAGGAGGCCTTCACCGAAATGGCCGCCTTTCTGCGCGGCGAGGTCGAGGCCGAGAGCTACGAGGTCACCGACCCCGACCTCCTCACGCCCGATCGTGTCCAGGCGATCCGACGCAAGGTCGCCGCCTCGACGAAGGAGTTCGAGCGCCAGTTCCGGATCTCGGCCCGGACCATGGAAGCCTACGAGCAGGGCCGGCGCCGGCCAGACGCCGCCATGCAAACGCTCCTGCGCGTGATCGAGCGCGAGCCGGACGCCGTGCGCCGGGCGCTCGCAGCCGCGGCGTAGGAACGCCCCCTGCCGACCGTCATAGGGTAGCTGCGACAGGGCCAGCAATGCCGCCCTCCTGCAATCGAGCCCTGGCCACTGTCACGGCCTCGGCCGAGAACCGACTCTCGTATTTCAGGACGAGATACTCGGCCGTGAGGTCGCCTAGCCCTGCTTCGGTCAGGATCGCGAATCCGTCGGAGGGCTTTTTGCTGAGAGCAAGGTCCTCCACGGTCCTGTGAACTCCCACACGGTTGATTTTTTGGCGCGTTCTGGCGAGGCGCACCGTCTTCCCGCGCTGCTCACGGAGCACCTGCTCGGCGGCCGCAATAGCGCGCCAGAAATCCACGACGAGCGGATCGCCGTGGTCCTGCCCCTCAAGCTCACATAGCCGCCGAAACGCCTCAGCATAGAGGTCGGTACGGCCGAGCCGGCGAACGTTGTCGAGGTAAGCCCGAGCATCTTTCGCCGTCGAAAGCCGGGAGACGTCATAGGCCATCGGGACCCCCGCAATCGAGAGCTGGCCTATCTTGATCCGAGCTCGGCCGCCCTCCGCGCCAATGTGATAACACTTTTGCGTATCCTGCCATTCGAAACAGACCCTCCTACGACCCCTCCCGCCCTCATCTTCACACCATGGATGATCGGGGCGGCTGAACGTTCGTGGATTGGCTCGCGCGCACGGTCGCGCCGTCTCTCCGGTTCGGCTTGATGAATTGGTGCAACGGATCGTTGGCGCGGACGCGCCAGCTCACACCCGCACATGTCCACATGCGGGCAATCGCACCCGTGAGCATGTGAACAGGATCCTGTCGCGGCCGGCGGTGATCGGCTTGAACCGTTACGAGACCAGAGGGTCCTTCCAGGGCTCCGGCCCCCACGGGTCACGCGCGATCTCAACACGACCGCAGGTGCCGGAGGCGAAAACCCGTGAACGGGTGAACGGTGAACGACCGGTTGGGCGCCCGTGCAGTCGGAAGCCCTTCGGAAGCTCGCGGGCGCTTAACCCGGCCCTAACCCTCACATGTCCACATGCGATCATGTGAGGGAGTGGCCATGCGGACAATCGCACTCGTCAACCAGAAGGGCGGTTGCGGAAAGACGACGGTCGCCCTGCACGCGGTCGCCA
>CAXUMV010000217.1:731-2882 GCA_964252065.1 uncultured Lichenihabitans sp. | reverse complement strand
CCTCGCGGCGGCCTTTTGGCAGCGCGGTGAGAACGTCCTGGTGCTCGACCTCGACCCAAAGGCGTCGGCGGCCGAGTGGCACGACGCCCGAGCCGAACCCTTACCTCACGTCGAGTCGGTCCAGCCGGCGCGCCTCGCCAAAGTGGTCGCCCATGCCCGCGAGATCGCAACCGGGGTTCTCGTGCTCGACACGGCCCCGCATTCCGAAGCCGCCGCGCTCGAGGCGGCACGTTGCGCCGACTTGGTCCTGGTGCCGTGCCAGCCGAGCATCATGGACCTTCGCGCGATGCGAAAGACGGTCGAGCTCCTGCGCCTCGTGAAGGTCCCGGCCTTCGCGGTCCTCAATAACGTCCCGGCCTACGGCGCCATCGCCGACGAGGCGGCCGACACGATCACCACGGATCTGGGCATCCCGGTCTGTCCGGTCCGTTTCGGCGACCGCGTCGCCTACAACCGCTGCCTCATCTCCGGCCAGGTCGCGCAGGAGCTAGAGCCGCTCGGCAAGGCCGCGCGCGAGGTGGAACAGCTCTACATGTGGACATGCGAACAGCTCGCCATGTGCACCCTCGAACAAGCCCGCAAGCTAACAGGTGGACATGATGAGCCGCTTCGCCGCCGGTCTGCATAAGCTCAAGGACGTTGCCGGGCGCCCGCCTGCGGTCTCGGCCGAGCCGGAGCCGAGCGCGACGTCTCACGTCACGGGCCGCGCCCCGAGCCGTCAGGGCAAGGTAGCAGTCGCGGCCTATTTCGATCCTGCGGTTCGGAAGCAGCTCGCGATCCTGGCCGTGAAGGAGGATCGCTCGCAGGCGGCTCTCCTGGCCGAAGCCATGAACCTCCTGTTCGAACGCTACGGCGAACCGCCTATCGCACGAGCGTAAGCGCTCCGGAGTAATGCTCCCGTCCCAAACAGCCTCTGGCCTAGATCAGGAAGGCCGTACAGGCCCGTTCGGCGCTCACGGCTATTCCACCTGCTTTTCGAAAAGCCCCTGTCTCTGGCCTCCGGAGAGGCGCTGATGGCTGCTCCAGCCACCCCTCTTTTCTCGGATAGAAATCTTGGTGTCCGTGGGGTTCAGTTTTTTGAACCCTCCTCCCCGAGTCAGCCACGCCAGCCACTCGGCCGAGACGATCCGGACCACGTTCGCGAGGTTCGGTCGCTTGTGCTGCCGGCGCTCCTCTACCGTGACAAGCCCAAGCCGGGCGGCCGTCCGGATCGCGTTGCGGGCCGTCGATACGCTGACGCCGGCCCGCGCCGCGATCTCGGGCAGGGTGCGAACGCATGATCCTGAAGCCGGCGCTCGCCGCCCGACCACGGGCACACCGGTGACGACCACGGCGGGCACGGACACCACGACCACGGACACTCCCGTCACGGGCACGATCATCACAGGCGGGATCGGGACACGAACATCCGGGCCGCCTACGTGCACGTGCTGGCCGACGCCCTCACCTCCATCCTGGCCATCGTGGCCCTGCTCGCCGGGCGCTACTATGGCTGGGTCTGGCTCGACCCGGTCATGGGCATCGTCGGGACGGTCGTCATCGCCGCGTGGTCCTTGAGCCTGATCCGATCGGCCGGCGCCGTGCTGCTGGACATGGTTCCCGGCGAGACGCTGGCTGGAGCCATCCGGGACCGGCTCGAGATCGGGGGCGACCGGGTGAGCGACCTTCACCTCTGGCTGCTCGGACCCGGTCACGCCGGCCTGATCGTGTCGGTGATCTCCGACCATCCCGAGGCGCCCGAAACCTACAAGGCGCGGCTCGCGGGGATCGAGGGCCTGTCGCACGTCACCGTCGAGGTCCACGCTTGCCGGGAGCATGGGCCGAGGGGGCCGTCTACATCGTCTCCCGTTCCGCGAGACGGGCCAGGGCAGCGGCGGCCGCGAGCGCCCCGCGATCCTGGGCCGGATCGGCCGGTAGCAGCATGACCGAGGCGGGCAGGAGCTCGTCGAAGATCGCCCGCAAGGTCACGACCACACGGGCCGCCCGGTCGTCGGCGAGCCGATAATAGACACGGCGCGCCAGCCTGCGGCCGGTGACGATGCCCGCCTCGCGCAGGATGCCGAGCTGCTGGGACAAGGTGGGCTGCTGGATGTCGAGCGCGACCTCGATCGCCATGACCGACCGCTCGCCCTCCAGGAGGAGGCAGACGAT
>CAXUMV010000217.1:0-721 GCA_964252065.1 uncultured Lichenihabitans sp. | reverse complement strand
CGCGAGGAGAGCCAGGAGGCCGCTGGCGAGACCGATGTTCCGGCAGATCATCGCGTGTTCCCGTGCCCGCGGGCCTCGCCGGTCTCCTGCGTCGAACTCGGCGCTTGACCGCCCGCGATCCCCGCCGTCATTATATAAAAAAGTAAAGCTACGGGAAGAGACGTCGCCGGCGACCGGAGCCGATCGTGACGCTGCTGATCGGGGTTCACCCGAACAACCTTCATCTCACGCTGGCGGAACGCTGGCACGGCGCGCTCGGCCGCCTCGATGCGGTCTTCGTGCCGTATGCCGAGGGCCGCGACAGCGCGAGGCTCATGGCGGCCGGCACGATCGACGTGGGCGGGACCGGCTCGACGCCGCCGATCCTGGCTGAGGCCGGGGGCCTCGACGTCGTCTATCTCGCGGCCTCCGCGCCTCGTCCCGCCAATGGCGGCATCGTCACGGCCCCGGGTTCCGCCGTGCGGACCGTCGCCGACCTGAAGGGCCGGCGCGTCGCGCTCCTCGATGGCTCCTTCCACACCTACCTCCTCGCCCGGGTCCTCGAGACCGAGGGCCTGTCCCTGCGCGACGTCACCCGCGTCGAGCTCGCGCCGGGGGCGTCGCTGCACGCGCTCGAGGCCGGCCGTGTCGATGCCTGGGTGGCGATGGCGCCCCTCCTCGACGGATCGCTCTCGGCCGGGCGGGCGCGGCTCCTCGCGCCCTGCGGCGCCACCATCCCGAA
>CAXUMV010000216.1:0-6514 GCA_964252065.1 uncultured Lichenihabitans sp. | reverse complement strand
GCGACACGCCGAGCGCGTAGGAGGTCGAGTTGTTGTAGCTCTTGATGACCTTGAAGTTGCGGGTGACCAGGAAGGCCGGTCCGTTCGGGCCGGCGGGCAGCAGCAGCGACGCATGCGCGCTCGCGGGCATGGCGCCGCCATCGGCCCGCTCGACCCCGCGCGCCGCCCAGGCAGCGAAACCCGCCTCGTGGCCCTGCGCCTTGCCGAGCCCCGGCGGCAGCAGGACCTCGTAGCCCCAGGTCTCGCCCGCGATCCAGCCGTGCTTGCGGAGGTAGTTGGCCGTGGAGCCGATGGCGTCCGGCACGCTGGTCCAGATGTCCCGCCGCCCCTTGCCGTCGAAGTCCACCGCATAGCTCTTGAAGCTGGACGGCATGAACCCGCCCACGAGCCCATCATATGGGTCGGGTCGGTGTGCCCCTCCTGCAGGATCTGCAGGGCGGCCAACAGCTCGCGCCGGAAATAGTCGCCGCGGTAGCGGGCGAAGGCGAGCGTCGCCAGCGAGCGGACCACATAGTCGTTGCCCGCAAAGCCGCCGAAATTGGTCTCGAGTCCCCAGACGCCGAGCACGATGTAGCGGTCGACCCCGTAGTCGGTCTCGGCCTTGACGATCCAGCGGCCCCAGTCCGCGGCCTTCTCGCGCCCGGTCTCGATCCGCTTGGACGAGACGGCGCTCGACAGGTAGTCGCCGATGGGTTTCACAAATTCGGCCTGCCGGCGGGTCTTCTCCATGACGGCCGGGTCGGGCGCTACGCCGCTGAACGCGGCATCGAAGGTGGCGCGGCTCACCCCGTGGCGATGCGCGTCCGGCCAGAGAGAGGCGATGAAGGCCGCAAAATCCTGCGGACCCGCGAGGGCCGGGAGGCCTCCGGCAACCGTGAGGCCGAGCGCGAGCGCACCGGCTAGCCCCGCCCGCCGCGTCAGGGTCACAGATCCGTTCGTCACCCGCGCCATGGCCCCACGATCCTTCCAGCGTAACCTGCCGGTAAGCTTAAGCGACTGCAGCTTTCCAAGGTGTTTACCGGACGCCGTTCAGGCGGGGCCGACGGCGTAGAGGTCGTGCAGGTGGACGATGCCGACCGGCATCTGCCCGGCGTCCACCACGAGGAGCACGGAGCGGCGGGTCTCGTTGAGCAGTGCCAGCGCCTCGGCGGCGAGCGTGTCCGGCCGCACGGTCAGCGGCTGCGCGGTCATGAGCGTCTCGACCGTCTCGGTCATGAGGCCCGGTCCCATGTGCCGCCGCAGGTCGCCGTCGGTGACGATGCCGACGAGGCTCCCCGGTCCATCCACGACCCCGACGCAGCCGAACCGCTTGCCGGTCATCTCCATGATCGCCTCGGCCACCGGCACGCCGGTCCTCACCAGCGGGATCCGCTCGCCGGTATGCATGATGTCGCGGATGAAGGTCAGCCGCGATCCCAGCCGGCCGCCCGGATGATAGACCTTGAAGTCGTGCGCCGAGAACCCGCGCGCTTCGAGCAGCGCGATCGCGAGCGCGTCGCCGAGCACGAGCTGCATGGTGGTCGAGGTGGTGGGCGCGAGCCCGTTGGGGCAGGCTTCCTCGCTCGCCGGCAGGCAAAGGCAGAGGTCCGCCTGCCGCCCGAGCGCGCTGTCCGGGTTCGCCGTCATGGCGAGCAGGGGGATGCGGAAGCGCTTGGCATAGGTGATGAGGTCGGCGAGCTCGACCGTCTCGCCGGACCAGGAGACGGCCAGCACCGCATCGCCCCGCCGGATCATGCCGAGGTCGCCGTGGCTGGCCTCGGCCGGATGGACGAAATAGGCGGGCGTGCCGGTCGAGGCGAAGGTCGCGGCGACCTTGCGGGCGATGTGGCCCGACTTGCCCATGCCGCTGACGATCAGGCGTCCCTCGAGGCGCCCGAGCAGCTCGACCGCGGCGACGGTGGCGAGCCCGAGACTGCCGGGCCCGTCGGTCGCCAGGGCCGCCTCGATGGCGGACAGCCCCCGCCGCTCGGTCGCGACCGAGCGAAGGGCCGACGCCACGGCGGCGGGAGGGGAGGACCCCTGCGCGGGAGCCCGCGCGCTCGCAGTCATGAGCGCAGGATAGCATCGTCCGCGCCGCGCCGCATCCGGGTTCCGAGGGCCGGACCCGGGCCGTGTTTCCGGGCTGTTAACCATGAAGTCGGTAACCATGGGCCGTGGATGCGTCCGTCGGCGCGTCCGAGCCGCGGGCCGCGCCTTGGGAGTCCTCCGTCGTCTGCTGATCGTTGACAGGCCGGGCCGGCGCCTCGCAGGGGGCGCGCTCGCCTGTTCGATGCTTGCGGCGGGCGTCGGCGTGGCCTGGGGGCAGGCGGCATCCTTGCGGCCGACCGCCACCCCCGACGACGGCTTCGGCCTCGATGACGGGGGCGGGCTGCGGGGCAGCGTTCCCGCGGGCGATTTCGGCGAGGCCCTGGAGCCCGTCGGCCCCCTCGAGCCGGTCGCGCCCGAGGGCGCCCCGCTCGAGCGCAGGACGCTGCCCGCCGGGCAGGGGAGCGCGCTGCTGCAGGTCCGCGTCGGACCCCCGCCTCTTCCGCGCCTCGAGGCCTACCCGACCAGCCGCCGCGCCGTTCCGGGCGCGGCGATCGACACCGTCGATGCCCTCACGCTGCCCGTCGCGACACCGGGGCCGACCGTCGCCGCCCTGCCGGTGCCGTCCGTGGCGCGGCACCGCGCGGTCGAGCCGGAGCCCTTCGCGCCGATCGGCTTCCCTGTCGGGTCGCTGCGCGTCGTCACCTATGTCGAGAACAGCCTCGGCTACGACAGCAACCCCGACCAGACCTCGGCCGGGGTCAAGGCGTCGGGCTTCGAACGGGCCGAGGGCGGGTTCTCGGTGCTCTCGCAGTGGTCGTCCAACGAGCTCCGCTCCACCATGAGCGCGGGCTACGACACCTTCTTCAGCAACCCCGCGGCGAACCGGCCGGACGCGGCCGGCACCGTGGACTACCGGGTCGACGTCACCCGCACCCTCACGCTCGACGCCGAGGGGCGGTTCGGCGTCTCGACGCAGCGCCCCGGCTCACCGGAGCTGAACGTCGCGGTACAGGGGCGGCCGCTGATCGCCAGCGTCGGCACGACGGTCGGGGCCAATGATGTCTTCGGGCGCCTGACGCTCGGGATGCACGCCCTGTTCGACCGCACCACCTATGAGAACGGCCGCCTGCCGGACGGCACCGCGATCCCGCTCGACACCCAGGATTTCAACGACTACGGCCTCGCGCTGCGGGCCGACTACCAGCTCAACCCGACGTTTCGGCCGTTCGGCGAGGTGAAGCTCGACACCAGGGTCCACGACACGCAGATCGACCTGTCGGGCTTTGCCCGCGACTCCGACGGCATCCTGGGCCGCCTCGGCACGACCTTCGCGATGACCCCGCTGATCACCGGGACCGTGTCGGCGGGCTACGAGACCAGGAGCTACGCCGACCGGCGGCTGCGCGACTTGCGCGGCCCCGTCCTCGACGCGGCGGTGGCCTACGCCGTCACCCCGCTCACGACGCTGACGCTGCTCGCGAGCACCAGCTTCGACGAGACCAACCTTGCCGCCTCCCCGGGCGCGGAGTCGCGGGCGGTATCCCTGCAGGTCTCCCACGCGCTGCTGCGGAACCTGACCCTGACCGGGACCCTCGGCTACCTCAACACCGACTACATCGGCTCGTCCATCGTCGAGAACACGACCTCGGCGACACTCAAGGCGAGCTACGCCGCCTCCCGCTCGATCGTGCTCGACGCCACCTACAACCACCAGACGCTGCACAGCACCGACCCGGGCTCGGGCTTCACGCAGGATGTCTTCCTGGTGGGGCTGCGCCTCCAGCACTGACCGGCCCCGTGGGAACCTCGACGCCTTCTCGCGGGTGATGCCCTTCTCCCGCAGGCGGGAGAAGGAGCTGGTCGGGACGGGCTTGATCTCCATCGGCAGCCCGGTCAAGGTCGGGAGCGTCTGGCAGGGGAGAACAACGGTGAGGGCCGCACCGCCTGGGAGGTTTCGGACGATCGCGGGTTCGGTGCTGGCCCTTGGCGTCGTCCTCGCCGCCGCCATGACCGCGTCGGCCGCGGGGCCGGCGTTCCAGACCAACGCGCCCTACGCCATCCTGACCGACGCCGACAGCGGCACCGTGCTGTTCGAGAAGAACGCCGACGCCCTCGTGGCGCCCGCCTCGACCGCCAAGATCATGACGGCGGAGATCGTCTTCGACGAACTCGCTGAAGGGCGCCTCAAGCTCGACGACACCATGCTGATCTCGCCCAACGCCTGGCGTCACGGGGGCGCCTCCTCGGGCGGCTCGACGATGTTCGCGGCGGTCAACAGCCGCGTCCGGGTCGAGGATCTGCTCCGCGGGCTCGTCGTCGTGTCGGGCAACGATGCCGCCATCGCGTTGGCCGAAGGCATCGCGGGCACGGAGGACGCGTTCGCCTCCAAGATGACGGCGCGGGCGCGGGCGCTCGGGCTCACCCGCTCCACCTTCACCAACCCATGGGGCCGCGGGGACCCCGGCCAGAAGGTGACGGCCCGCGAGATGGCGGCGCTCGCCCGGCACGTCATCGCGCGCTATCCGGTCTACTACCGCTACTTCGGCGAGCGCGCGTTCACCTGGAACAAGGTGCGGCAGCAGAACCGCAACCCGCTCCTTACCATGACCATCGGGGCGGACGGCTTGAAGACGGGTGACATCGCCGAGAGCGGCTTCGGGCTCGTCGGTTCGGCGCTGCAGGACGGCCGACGGCTGATCGTGGTGGTCAACGGGCTCCGCACGGGGCGGGACCGGGCCGACGAGGCTCAGAAGCTGCTCGGCTGGGGGTTCCGCTCCTTCGACCGCAAGGCCGTGTTCGCCGCGGGCGAGCCCGTCGGCACCGCGCGGGTCTTCGGCGGCACGCAGCGCGAGGTGCCGCTCGTGGCGGACGGCGCCGTGAGCCTGCTCGTGCCGCGCGAGTCGGGCGACCCGTTGACGGGGCGGATCGTCTACGAGGGCCCCCTGGTCGCCCCCATCGAGCAGGGCGTCGTGGCGGGCCGGCTCGAACTCTCGCGCGGCGGGCTCAAGGTGCTGGACCTTCCCCTGCGCACCGGGCAGAACGTCGCCGTCGGGTCCCTGGCGCGCCGCGCGGTCGATGCCGGGCTGGAACTGCTTGCGGGTCTCATCAGGACGGATGTCTTCAGGCGCTGAACTCCCGGCCGGCCGCGGCCGCTTCATCACGCTGGAAGGCGGCGAGGGGGTTGGCAAGTCGACCCAGCTCGCCCGGCTGATGGACCGCCTCGCTGTGGCCGGCGTGCCGGCGCTCGCGACCCGCGAGCCGGGCGGGACCCCGCTCGCCGAGCGCTACCGGGCGGCCCTGCTGGGGGGCGCCATCGCGCCGTTCGGCCCCGCGGCCGAAGCGCTCGTCTTCTCGGCGGCGCGCATTGATCACCTCGACGCCGTGATCGCCCCGGCGTTGGCGGCCGGCACCACGGTGGTCTGCGACCGCTTCATGGACTCGACGCGGGCCTACCAGGGCGCCCTCGGTCATCTCGAGGCCGGCCTCGTCGACGCGCTGGAGCGCGCCGTGGTGGGGGTGCGCCGGCCCGACCTCACCCTCGTCCTCGACCTCCCGAGCGAGGTCGCGCTGGCCCGGGCGGCCGCGCGCCGCGGCCCGGGGCAGGGGGCCGACCGCTTCGAGCGCGAGGAGGGCAGCTTCCACGAGACGCTGCGGAGGGCCTTTCTCGCCATCGCGGCCGCTGACCCCGCCCGCTGCCGCGTGATCGACGCCGCGGGCGGGGCCGACACGGTGGCCGCTGCCGTTTGGCAGGCGGTGGCCGGCGTCCTTTTCCGAAAGACGGCCGGAGCGCCGGCATGAGCGAGCCGCTCGAAAGCGACCGGCTCGGCGATGCTCCCCACCCGCGCGAGACCGACCGGCTGGTCGGCCATGGGCCGGCCGAACGCGCGCTGCTCGAGGCCTATCGCGGCCGGCGCCTGCACCACGCATGGCTGCTCGGCGGCCCCAAGGGGATCGGCAAGGCGACGCTGGCCTGGCGCTTCGCCCGCTTCCTCCTGGCGAACCCCGACCCGGATGCGCCGGCGGTGCGGGATGCGACCTCGCTGGCGGTGCCCGCCGAGCATCCCGTGGCGGGCCGGATCCGGCGTGGCGCCGTCGGCGACATCGCCGTGCTGCGCCGGCAGTGGAACGACAAGAGTAAGAAGCTCTACGGCGAGATCAGGGTCGACGAGGTGCGGGCGGCGCTCGGCCTGTTCCAGCAGGCCGCCGGGGCCGGCGGTTTCCGGCTCTGCATCCTCGATAGCGCCGACGACCTCAACCGCAACAGCGCCAACGCGCTTCTAAAGGCGATTGAGGAGCCGCCGCGCGATGCCGTGTTCCTCATCGTGTCGCATCAGCCGAGCCGGGTGATGCCGACGATCCTCTCGCGCTGCCGCAAGCTGCCGCTGGGCGCGCTGGCGGCCGAGGAGGTCGCGGCGGCGCTGGGCACGCTTCCGGGGGTCGATGCCACCTCCACCGCGGAGGAGCGGGCGACCGCCGCCCGGCGAAG